>JBOHCO010001798.1:0-6402 GCA_050698895.1 Streptosporangiaceae bacterium | reverse complement strand
CGGCTGGCGGAGCACGTTCATGCCCGAAAAATCCCAGCCTCGCCTGGACCTGACGCCAGCGAGGAACTCGTGCAGGGCGTGCTGCGAATACGACTCCCGCATGACCGGTCACGCTAACAGGCCCGGCGGCCTGTTCACGCTGGCCTGCGCCCGGGCTGAAGGCCTGCGGCAGGTCAAAGCCCGATGGGCTGCTGTCCTTACTAGCCCCATAGAGCGCAGATGGGCAGCGCGACGATCGACTCGTCGAGCCGGAAGGGTCGCGGCCCGGTATGCAGGACTAGCCCAAGTGCAAATCGATTCCCGATCCCATCGCGTAGCCAGCGCAGGTGAGTTGCCGCGTCGGGTCCCGGCGCGGCGTCGGCCTTGACTTCGATACCAATCATCCGGCCGTCGCCGAACTCAATCAGAATGTCCACCTCCTGCCTGCCGTTCGCATCGCGGACGTGAAATAGATGCGGCGAGAGCTCGCTCACGGCGCACTCGGCCCGTAGCTGCGCCATCACGAAGCTATCAAGGAGCCGGCCCAGCAGATCACCATCGCGGAGGACAGCTCGGGCATCCACGCCCAGCAGCGGGCTAAGGAACGCGGGATCGACAAGGTACCGCTTCGGCAGCCGGATGAGGCGATTCAGTCGATTAGACGACCAAGCTGGCAGCCGCTGCGTAATGAGCAACCGCTCAAGCAGCGAATCGTAGGCATTGGCAGTTGAGCGATCGATTCCAACTGCGTCGATGAGGGTCTTCAGTGTCGGCATTCCAGCGGTGCTCGCGGCTACGGCCTGGAGGTAATGCCGTATGCGCATGGGGTCTCGTACGGCGCCTACCAGCGACACGTCTCGGGACACCAACTGGTCGATATAGCTGGACAGCCATCGCCGCGAGGCTCGCTCGCTGGATGCCAGAGCCGCTTCGGGGAACCCGCCGCGCAGCGCCCGTGCCACATAGCCGCGTATGTCCGGCGGATCAGGTGGCACCGAGAGCCCGTCCGCACCCTCTGAGAGCAGCCGGTCGAGGACCGGTGGCTGTGACGAGCCACGCTCAAGTTCCCGCTCCACCAAGCCGTACATGAGGACCCGGATCAGCCGCCCAGTGGCGGGCCAGCCAGCGGCGGTCAGGTCGGCCTGGCTGGAGCCGGTCAGCACGAAACTGCCGGGCGCCGCCCCCTCATCGACGGCGCGCTTAACCGCGCCAAGTACCTCGGGCACCACCTGCCACTCATCGACCAGCAGCGGGAAACGGTCCTCGGCCAGAGCAGCGTCAGGATCCGCGCGTACGACAGCGGCCTCTGCCGGCCGGTCCAGCCGGAGCCGGTCCTGGCAATGCCGACGGCCGGTGGTCGTCTTGCCGCAGGCACGCGGGCCTACGACCAGGACGGCAGGGTGATCAGTCAGCAACTCGCCGAGCAGCGGATCGACGAGACGCGGCAAGTACTCGAGCATAAGAGCATTCAATCATTATTTAGCACATGGTGCAGTCGAGTTTTAGCACACCATCTAGTCGCTATTTAGCACACAGCCTAGCTCAGCCTGAGCACACAGCACTTTACGGCGGCGCGGCGCGGCAGCTAGCGGCCCGACAGGACTGGACCGGGCCTACCGCTCCTACCAGGCCAGGTGTCCGCCTGCTCCCCCGGCCTCCCGCGTTTCCGCGGAAACGCTAGTCGCTGCCGGACTCCATGGCGGCGCGGTCGAGCAGCTCGTCGTCCTTGTCCACCTCGCCGCGCGAGGCGATCACCTGGGCGCCGCCGTACGGCATCTCGCCGACCAGCTCGGTCCGGGAGGTGGTCCCGATGAGCTGGGCGTGCGCGGCGCCGACCATGCCCAGGCCGGCGTACTGCTCCAGCTTGGCCCGCGAGTCGGCGATGTCGAGGTTGCGCATGGTGAGCTGGCCGATCCGGTCCAGCGGGCCGAACGCGGAGTCCTCGACCCGCTCCATGGACAGCTTGTCCGGGTGGTAGCTGAACGCGGGGCCGGTGGTGTCCAGGATCGAGTAGTCCTCGCCGCGGCGCAGCCGCAGGGTGACCTCGCCGGTGACGGCGGCGCCCACCCAGCGCTGCAGGGACTCGCGCAGCATCAGCGCCTGCGGGTCCAGCCAGCGGCCCTCGTACATCAGCCGCCCGAGCCGGCGTCCCTCGGCGTGGTAGTTGGCCAGGGTGTCCTCGTTGTGGATGGCGTTGACCAGCCGCTCGTAGGCGGTGTGCAGCAGCGCCATGCCGGGCGCCTCGTAGATGCCCCGGCTCTTGGCCTCGATGATCCGGTTCTCGATCTGGTCGGACATGCCCAGGCCGTGCCGGCCGCCGATGGCGTTGGCCCGCATGACCAGGTCGACGGGCGTGGCGAAGTCGGCGCCGTTGATGGTGACCGGCCGGCCGCGGTCGAAGCCGATGGTGACCGTCTCCGGCGCGATCTCGACGGCCGGGTCCCAGAACGGCACGCCCATGATCGGCTCGATCGTCTCGATGCCGTTGCCGAGATGCTCCAGGGTCTTGGCCTCGTGGGTGGCGCCCCAGATGTTGGCATCAGTGGAGTACGCCTTCTCGGTGCTGTCGCGGTAGGGCAGGCCGCGGGCGACCAGCCACTCGCTCATCTCCCGGCGGCCGCCGAACTCGCTGACGAAGGCGGCGTCCAGCCACGGCTTGTAGATGCGCAGGTTCGGGTTGGCCAGCAGCCCGTAGCGGTAGAACCGCTCGATGTCGTTGCCCTTGAACGTCGAGCCGTCGCCCCAGATCTGGACGCTGTCGGCGAGCATGGCCCGGACCAGCAGCGTGCCGGTGACCGCCCGGCCCAGCGGGGTGGTGTTGAAGTAGGACCGGCCGCCGGAGCGGATGTGGAACGCCCCGCAGGTCAGCGCGGCCAGGCCCTCCTCGACCAGGGCCGAGCGGCAGTCGACCAGCCGGGAGATCTCGGCGCCGTAGGAGACGGCCCGGCCGGGGACGGAGCTGACGTCGCGCTCGTCGTACTGGCCGAGGTCGGCGGTGTAGGTGCACGGGATGGCCCCCTTGTCGCGCATCCATGCGACGGCGACAGAGGTATCGAGCCCTCCGGAGAAGGCAATGCCGACCCGCTCACCGATGGGCAGCGAGGTGATCACCTTAGACACGCGCAAAAGTATGCCGTGTCATGCATGAGTATGCAAGCTCAGGAGTACGCAAGCTCAGGAGTACGCAAGCTCAGTCGGCGGCGGCCTGCCGGGCGCGGTACCTGCGCACCTTGGCGATCGTGCCGCAGGCCCGGCCGTCGGGGCCGCCCGCGTACATCAGGCACCAGCGCTTGCTGCCGTTGCGGGTGCTGTCGTAGAAGACCCAGCGGCAGTCGGGGCAGGCCTTCATCCGCTTCCAGGTCCCGGCCCCCACCGCCGCGACGACGGCGGCCAGGAGGTCCCCAGCGGGGCCGCTCTGGTGGCGGTAGCTGATCTCGCTCCCGGCCACCGAGGGGCGGAGGTCCAGCCGCGTGATCCAGTCGTCCAGGCCGGCCGCGGCCGTCTCGCCCTCCACGACGCGCCGCAGGTCATCACGCAGCTCGCGGACCAGCGCCGCCTCCGGCCCGGTCCAGCCGCGCCGCGCGGCCAGCGGGCCGAACTCGTCGGTCGGCCGCCGGGAGTCGTTCGGGATCAGCCAGCTGTTCAGCAGATCGCGCACCGGCTCCAGCGCTCCGGGCGCGGCCTGGCCCACGGCGTCTCGCGATGTAACCATCTAACAAAGATAACGGTTGCACCTCGACATCGCCACGAGTAACTTGCTATCTCATTAGATGGTTACCGCGATGGACCCGGAGGCAAGCTCGATGTCCGCTGATCTCGGATGGATGGCCGAGCCCTGGCCGGGCCTGGAACGCGTGATCGTGACGGCCAGCGCGGCCGGGTACCAGGCCGACGGGCAGCTCATCATGGCCGAGGAGGAACTGGCCACGGTCCGGTACCAGCTCCGGTGCGATGCGGGCTGGCGGTTCACCGGGCTGTACATCAGCGTGACCGGCGCCGTCGGCCGCCGGGCCCTGGCGGTGTCCGCCGACAGCGCCGGGACGTGGACCGTCGATGGCCAGCCACGGCCGGACCTGGCCGGGTGCACGGACATCGACATCAACTGCACGCCGCTGACCAACACGCTGCCGATCCGCCGCATCGCCTGGTCCCCCGGCGACTCGCATGACCTGGCCGTGGCCTACGTCAGCGTCCCCCAGCTCGAGGTCCGAGCGGTCCGGCAGCGCTACACGCTGCTGGACACCGACGAGCAGGACAGCGGGGCCAGGTACCGCTACGAGTCAGGCTCGTTCCGCTCGGATCTGCGTGTCGACCGGGACGGCTGGGTCATCGACTACCCCGGCATCTGGCACCGGGTCGGCCCGGGCCACGCGGCGTGAGCCTGACCGCATCTGGGTCAGCGCCGCGCCGCCCACGAGGATGACCGCGCCCGCCGGCTCGTTCCAGGTCAGCCGCTCCCCCAGCACGACGAGGCCGGCCACGACGGCGACCAGCGGCATCAGGTAACCGACGGTCGTCGCGATGGTCGCGCCCGCGGCCGCGATGATGCCGTAGTTCAGCAGGTAGGCGATGCCGGTGCCGAGCGCGCCGAGCAACAGCACGCAGATCACGGCGGTGGCCGGCCAGTGCACGGGCGCGCTGGTCAGCGGCGGGGTGAGCACGGCCAGGATCACGGTGGCGCAGAGCAGCTGGCCCGCCGCCAGGGACAGGCTGGACCGGCCGGTCGTGGTGAGGAAGCGGCGGGTGTAGGGGAAGCCGAGCCCGTAGCAGAGCCCGCCCGCCAGGGCCAGCAGCGCCCCGGTCAGGTCGTGGCCGTCCAGGCCGGTCCAGGCGCCGAGCACGACGAACACCCCCGCGAACCCGGTGACCAGCCCGAGCGCGCGCCGCCGGGTCAGCCGCTCGTCGGGCAGCATGGCGAACGCGACCAGCGCGGCGAACAGCGGGGCGCTGGCGTTGCAGATGCCCGCCAGCGCGGACGGGATCCGCTGCTCGGCGTAGCCGAACAGGCTGAACGGGATCACGTTGTTGAGCACCGCCGCCACGGCCAGGTGGCCCCAGGTCCGGGCCTCGCGCGGCAGCCGCTCCCGGCGGGCCAGCAGCACCAGCAGCAGCAGCGCGGCCGCGCCGACCGCGACCCGGCCCAGCGTGATCTGGAGCGGCGCGAAGGCGTGCAGGCCCTCCTTGATGAACAGAAAGCTCAGGCCCCAGATCAGCGTCAGCGTCAGGTACTGCACTCGCCAGCTCATGCCGACAATCTGCTCGATCACGTCTCGTAGGACAAGTTAATTATTCTGCCGATAATGTCGTAGCGTTACTAACATGCTGAACCTGGAGCGCCTGCGCGTCCTGCAAGCCGTGGCCCGGCACGGGTCGGTCACCGCGGCCGCCGGCGAGCTGCACGTGACCACCTCGGCGGTCTCCCAGCAGCTGGCCCGGCTGGAGCGGGAGTCGGGCACCACCCTGGTCGAGCGCAGCGGGCGCGGCATCCGGCTGACCGACTCGGCCCGGCTGCTGGCCGGGCACGCCAGCGCGATCCTGGCCCGGGCCGAGGAGGCCCAGGCCGACGTGGACGCCCAGGCCGGCGCCGTGGCCGGGCGGCTGGTGCTGGCCTGCCTGCCCACGGCCACCCGCGGACTGGCCGCCCCGGCGCTGCAGGGCCTGGCCGCCGCGCACCCGGCGCTGCGCGTCGAGCTGACCGAGGCCGACTCCAGTGAGTCGGTCCCCGCCCTGGTCCAGGGCGCCGTCGACCTGGTCATCGCGCACGACTGGTCGAACGCCCCGCTGGCCGCCCCCGACGGGCTGACCAGGACCCGGCTGCTGGAGGACCGGGCCGACATCGCCGTGCCGGCCGCCCATCCGCTCGCCCGGCAGGCCAGGGAGACCGGGGAGGCCGGGGAGGCCACCGCGGTGGACCTCGACCAGCTCGGGCCGGGGCCGTGGATCTGCGGCACGGCGGGCACGTCCTGCCACGACTGGCTCACGTTCACGCTGCGCTCGGCCCACCTCGAACCCCGCATCGCGCACACGGCCAACGAGTACGCGACTCAGCTCGCCCTGGTCGCCGCGGGCCTGGGCGTGGCCGTGATGCCCCGGCTGGGCCGCGGCCAGGTGCCCGCGGGCGTGCACATGATCGCTGTCCGGCCGGCCCTGCGCCGCAACATCTACGCGCTGTGGCGCAGCACCGCCGCGCGCCGCCCGGCGATCAGCGCCACGGTGACGGCGCTGCGCCAGGCCGCCGCCCGCGACCGCGAGGCCGCCGGCTAGGCCGGCCAGGCCGGCCGGTGAGTCCCGGCCAGGCGGCGGATCGGTACCGGCAGACGGCCGATCCGGGCCGATTCCGCAAGGAGCGTGTCCATGTCAGAACTGTCTGCCGCCCCAGCCGCCCCCCGCGCCGGGCGCGGCCCGGCCCCCGGCTCGCCGGCC
>JBOHCO010001797.1:0-2352 GCA_050698895.1 Streptosporangiaceae bacterium | reverse complement strand
GCAGCCGACCGCCGCGAACGCGGTGCGCCGGTCCCGGCCCCAGTAGAACGGGCCGTAGGCGGCGATCACGGTCCCGAAGGGCGCCCACACGGTCCCGGGGGTCTCCGGGGTCAGCAGGCCGGCCGGGTTGATCAGCAGCGAGATGGCCACCGTGAACCCGGCCAGGATGGCGATGACCGCGATGGGCGCGCGCCGCCGGGCGACCAGCGACAGGTCCGCGAGCGCCTGGACGGCCAGCATGGCCCAGGCCAGCGAGTCCGGGTGGTGCGGCCACCACGAGATACCGGCCAGCGTGGCCAGGGTGTCCAGCGCGGCGAAGGCGATCGCGATGAGCACGTCCGCCGCCAGTCCGCGCGGCCAGAACCGCCTTCGCACGTCCATGCCGCTCACGTTAGGTCATCGCGGGCGGCCGGCCCGGCCCCGAGACCACGATCGGAACCATCGGCCGGGCCAGGACCCTACGAAAGTCGCATGCCACCCCGGCGGCCCATGCTTTCGTCGGGCCCAGACGGTACCGCCGGCGCTGCCGGACGGCCGCCCCGCTGGCCTGTGATGGGGTCATGCAGAACGAACCAGTGCTGAGCACAGCACTCGAAGTGCAGAGCCTGCGCAAGAGCTACGGCTCCGTGCGGGCCGTCCGGGACATCAGCTTCACCGTCGCGCCGGGCGAGATCGTCGCCCTGCTCGGCCCCAACGGGGCCGGCAAGACCACCACGCTGGAGATCCTGGAGGGCTTCCGCCGCCGCGACGGGGGCGCGGCCGAGGTCCTGGGGCTGGACCCCGGCAACCGGGCCACCAGCCGCGAGCTGCGCGAGCGGACCGGGCTGGTCCTCCAGGACATTGCGGTCGAGCCCTACCTGACCCTGCGCGAGACGCTGGCCAGGGAAGCGGGCTATTACGCCCGGCCGCGCGACGTGGCCGAGGTCATCGCGCTGACCGGGCTGACCGGCCTGGAGCGGCGCAAGGTCCGGAGCTTCTCGGGCGGGCAGAAGCGCCGCCTGGACCTGGCCCTGGGCCTGATCGGCAACCCGGAGCTGCTGTTCCTGGATGAGCCCACGACCGGGTTCGACGCCGCCGCGCGCCGCGATGCCTGGCAGCTCGTGCGCGACCTGCGCGCGGCCGGGACCACCATCCTGCTCACCACCCACGACATGGAGGAGGCCCAGGCCCTGGCCGACCGGGTGATCGTGGTGGCCGACGGCATGGTCGTGGCGGCCGGGACGCCGTCAGCCATCGGCGGCCGCGACACCGAGCAGGCCCGGATCACCTTCCAGCTGAGCGACGGCTACACGGCCGCCGACCTGCCGCTGCCCGCGACCGTCCGAGACGGGGCGATCGTGGTCGAGGCGGCTGACCCGACCCGGGCCCTGCACCAGCTGACCGGCTGGGCGATGCAGCACGCCACGGCGCTGACCGGGCTCACCGTGGACCGGCCCAGCCTGGAGGACGTGTACCTGCGACTGACCCAAGACGGCCCGCTCGCGAGCGAGCTGGAGAGGACCACCCGATGACCACCACCCCGATCACTATGAGGCGTTCCAGGCTGGGCCTGCTGGTCCACCAGATCCGGTATGAGCAGCTGTCGTTCTACCGCAACCCGCAGAGCGCCGTGTTCACGTTCATCTTCCCGGTCGTGTTCATCACGCTCCTCGGGGCGCTGTTCGGCGCGGTGACCAAGAGCTCGTACTTCGGCGGCCGGTCGGCCCTGGGCTACTACGTGCCCACGATCACCGCCGTGTCGGTGATCGGCTCGTGCTACGGCCAGCTCGCCGTGGCCCTCGCCGCCCGGCGGCAGAACGGCATGCTCAAGCGGGCCCGCGCCACTCCCCTGCCCGCCTGGGCCTACTTCGCCGGGCTGCTGGTGCACTGCGTGCTGGTCAGCGCGGTCGACATCGTGCTGATCGTCGGGGTCGGCCGCCTGTACGGCCTGCCGCTGCCCGCGCAGTGGCCGGCCATCGCGCTGACGCTGGTGCTCGGCGCGGCCAGCTTCTGCGCGCTGGGCGTCGCCGTGGCCTCGCTGATCGCCAACGCCGAGGCCGCCCCGGCCGTGGCCCAGCTAGTGCTGTTCCCGCTGCTGTTCCTGTCCGGCACCTACATGCCCGTCACCTCCGGGGTCCTGAACCGGGTCACGTCCTGGCTCCCGGTGCGCCCGTTCAACCAGGCCCTGCTGGCCTCGTTCGGAGCGCACGGCGGGCCCGGCTGGCAGCACCTGGGCGTGCTGCTGGCCTGGGGCGCCGTCGGCTCGGTCGTCGCCATCCGCCGGTTCCGCTGGAACCCCCGACCCGAGTAACAAGGTCCGCCGTCCGGGGACCCGGCCCGCCAGCCGCCTGCTCGCCCGGCAGGCGGCTGGAC
>JBOHCO010001796.1:0-12121 GCA_050698895.1 Streptosporangiaceae bacterium | reverse complement strand
GACCAGGCCCCGCGGCCGGGCCGGGGCCGACTGCGTCCGGGCGGCCGGGTAGGCCCGGCGGAACTGGGCCACCACGAGCGCCGCGCTGGCGGCCACGGCGGCGTCCAGGACCTGCTCGGCCGACTCGGAGGACGGGCTGGGCCGGGGGCCGGTGATGGGCTGGGGCCGCAGCTCGTCCGGGTCGCCGACGATGTCGTACCCGGCCGCGGTCAGCCCGCTGATCAGCGTCTGGGCCTGCTCGGCGGCCCAGGCGTCGCGGCCGGCAGGCAGCACCAGCCGGCCCTGGCGGGGCCGCGTGGCCAGCGTCCGGTGGGCCACCGTCTCCTTGACCGCCTGCATGTAGTACCAGCCGGGCACCTCGTCGGGCAGAGCCTCGTTGAGGTGGCGCAGGAACTCGATCTCGGGCCTGCCGAGCGAGGAGTTGGACCGGGCCTTGGCCAGGTCGACGCCGCCGGGGTCGATGCCGAGCACCCCGGCGAACCGCTCCCACAGCAGCCCGTCGTCCGCGCCGCGCTGCGGCATCGTGATCACGTGCACCCGCTCGGGCGGCACGTGGGCCGCCCACCGGGCCAGCACGGCCACGCTGTCGTGCACCTTCCAGAACCAGTACTGGTCCCGGTCCTGCGCCTGCGACTCGACGTCGATCACGTCGGCCAGCCAGTCCTCCCAGGCCCGGGTGTTGCGGTGCTTGATGGTCTCCTGCCACTCGGCGGGCAGCAGCGAGCCCATGTCCCGGACGGTGAGCACCACGTGCACCTCGGCGGGCTCCAGGGAGCGCACCGCCCGCTCGGCCTGGGCCGGGTCGGCGGCCGAGAACAGCTCGTGCGAGATGACCGCCAGCCGGCTGGCCTTGGCCTCGGTGGCCAGGATGTCCCACTCGCCGGTCCACGGCGCGGCCGGGTCCGACGGCAGCTTCTCGATGTCGCGCAGGTCCTGGCTGGCCCGGTAGTGGTCCTGGGGGTGATGGCCCGGCAGGGCCAGGCCGCGCGCCGCCAGTTCGCCCCGATTGCCCCACATGACCTGCTGGAGGAACGTCGTGCCCGTCTTGGGCTCGCCGATGTGAACGAACACCCGCGTCGGCGTGCCCGGGCCGTCGGGGCCCGTTTCTGGGCGCGCTTCGGGGCGCGCTTCGGGGCGCGCTTCGGGGTGCGCTTCGGGGTGCGCAGCGCGGGAGTCATCGCTGACGGCGTCCACGGCCATCCGGGCACCTCGCGGGTCTATAGCGGATCGTCGGGTCTGGCACCTCATGGCCGTGTCGACCGGGTGCGGGGGTGTATGCGACTGCCAGTATTGCCGAACAATCTATGACTTACGCGGCTGTAAGCGTGCGTCGGTCTACTAGTCTGCTCCCGTACAAGATACAGAGCGCTTGCGGTTGAAAGAGCTGTCTGCGGACCCTTGGTACTCTTCAGTACCATAGGCGCCGCGGCAGTTGTCGATCTTGTCACGGCGTGCCCCCGGCGCACCCCCGCGCACCCCGGATTGATGGAAGGCGACCTCTGCGTATGCACGAGCCCTTCTCGCTGCTGCTTTCGGTCTACGAGGGCGATCGGCCGGATTACCTGCGGCGGGCATTCCGCAGCGCGGTCCACGATCAGACGGTGCGCCCGGATCAGGTGGTGATCGTCCGGGACGGGCCGGTGCGCGAGGAGCTGGCCGCCTGCCTGGAGGAGCTGGCCCAGGGCAGCCCGGTGCCGGTGACCCTCGTGCCGCTGGACCACAACGGGGGCCTGGGGCCCGCGCTGGACGCAGGGCTGACGGCCAGCCAGTACGACGTGGTGGCCCGGATGGACGCCGACGACGTGGCCATGCCGCAGCGCTTCGCGGTGCAGATCCCGCTGATCGCCGAGGCCGACATCGTCGGTTCTGGCCTGCTGGAGTTCGTCGGGGACACCGACACCATCGTCGGCCAGCGCGTGCCGCCCACCGACCCCGCTCAGATCCAGGCCTACGCCCGGATGCACGACCCGTTCAACCACCCGACCGTCGTCTACCGGCGCAGCGCCGTGCTGGCCGCGGGCGGCTACGGCGACCTGCCGCTGATGGAGGACTACGCGCTGTTCGCGCGGATGCTGGCGGGCGGCGCCCGCGCGGTGAACGTGGCCGAGCCGCTGGTCTGGTACCGGGTCGGCGCGACGGCCTTCAAGCGCCGCGGCGGCCAGGCCCTGCTGCGTTCCGAGCTGCGGCTGCAGACCGAATTCCGACGGCAGGGATTCACCACCACGGCCCAGTTTGTGAGAAATGTCCTGGTCCGCGGCGGGTACCGCCTGGTTCCGTGGTGGCTGCGCCGCGCCGTCTACCGCCCGGTCGTCGCCCGGTACACGGCCCGCCAGGATTCCAGGCAACCAGATCCGAAACAAAGGACGCCCGTGCCACCCGGGTCTGACGGGCCGGTCAGCGCCGCCGGATCGGCCGCGCCGCGACCCGGTTACGGCGAGCTGCCGGCCCAGCCGGCCGACCCCGGCTGGCTCGGGCCCGAGCCGAAGCCCCGGGTGAAGTCGTGAACGTCGACCTGGTCATCGTGGGGTCCGGGTTCTTCGGGCTGACCATCGCCGAGCGCTGCGCCAATGACCTGGGCCTGCGCGTGCTGATCCTGGAGCGCCGGGCGCACATCGGCGGGAACGCCTACAGCGAGCCGGAGCCGCAGACCGGCATCGAGATCCACCGCTACGGCGCCCACCTGTTCCACACCTCGAACGCCAAGGTCTGGGAGTACGTCAACCGGTTCACCGCCTTCACCGGCTACCAGCACCGGGTGTTCTCGATCTACAAGAGCCGGGTCTACCCGCTGCCCATCAACCTGGGCACGATCTGCGAGTACTTCGGCGCCGCGATGTCGCCGGACGAGGCTCGGGCGCTCATTGCCGAGCAGGCCGGGGAGGTGGCCGCGGGCAGCGCGGCCAACCTCGAGGAGAAGGCGGTGTCGCTGATCGGGCGGCCGCTCTACGAGGCGTTCATCCGCGGCTACACGGCCAAGCAGTGGCAGACCGACCCGGCCGAGTTGCCGGCCGAGATCATCACCCGGCTGCCGGTGCGCTACACCTTCAACAACCGGTATTTCAGCGACACCTACGAGGGGCTCCCGGTCGACGGCTACACCGCCTGGCTGGAGCGCATGATCGACCACCCGAACATCGAGGTCCGGCTGGACACCGATTTCCTGGCCACGCGCTCGGATTTCCAGGGGCACGTGCCGGTGATGTATACCGGGCCGCTGGATGAGTATTTCGCCTATGCCGCGGGAGAACTGGGCTGGCGCACGCTGGACTTTGACCTTGAGGTGCTCAGCACCGGCGACTTTCAGGGCACGCCGGTCATGAACTACGCCGACGCCGATGTTCCGTTCACCCGCATTCACGAATTCCGCCATTTCCATCCTGAGCGTGACTGGTATCCGAAGGACAAGACAGTGATCATGCGAGAATTCTCGCGGTTCGCCAATCGCGGTGACGAGCCCTACTACCCGATCAACACCGCGCAGGATCGGGAGCGGCTGCTGCGTTACCGCGAGATGGCCGACCAGGAGCGGGGCGTGCTGTTCGGCGGCCGGCTGGGCACTTACAAGTACCTGGACATGCACATGGCCATCGGCTCGGCGCTGAGCATGTTCGAGAACAAGATCCGGCCGCATTTCACGGTCGGCGCGCCGCTGCACGGGGGCCGGGGGAGTGGCGCGGATGACTGAGGCTCAGTTCGCGGCCGCGCCGCCGGCCGCCAGTGAGGCCACGGTGCGGCGGGTCGTGCAGCGGGTCGTTTTCCCCGGCGATGACCTGGACGTCGTCCCGCTGTACGCCGAGACCCGGATGGACCGAGGCGCAGGCGAGCTGACGGCCGACATGCTGACCAGTTCGCTGGGCCAGAGCAAGGCGCGCCTGACCAGCTCGACCAGCACGGCGAATGCCATCGTAGGCGAGGCCCAGGACTCAATCCGGTTCGGCGTGGCCGCGCCCGGCCACCCGGCCGAGGAGATCCGGCCCCGGCGCAGCGCGGCCATCGTCAGCGGCCGGCGGGTCTCCTTCGCCACCTACTTCAACGCGTTCCCGGCCAGCTACTGGCGCCGGTGGACCAAGGTCGAATCGGTCTCGCTGCGCATCAGGCTGGCCGGGCAGTCGACCGTCATGATCTACCGGTCGGCGGCCAAGGGCCACAGCCACCCGGTCGAGACCATCCAGGTGCACACCGACGAGCCGGAGACCATCGAGCGCACGCTGACGCTGACGCCGTTCGTCGACGGCGGCTGGTACTGGTTCGACATCGTGGCCGGGCCGAGCGGCACCACGCTGATCGAGGCCGAGTGGGCGGTGCAGGCTCCGCCGACCCCGCCGGGGACGGTCAGCATGGCCATCACCATCGTGGGCGCACCCGACTACCTGTTCAATCAGCTTCGCGCGATCGGCGAGGCGCCCGAGGTTCTCGACATACTCGACTCGGTCTACGTGGCCGACCAGGGCCCGACCAAGATCAGGAGCCACCCGGACTTCGCCGACGCGACCAAGAAGCTCGGCGACCGGCTCAAGGTCATCGAGCAGGGCAACCTGGGCGGCTCCGGCGGCTTCTCCCGCGGCATGGACGAGACGCTGCGCGCGGGCCGGAGCGAGTACGTCCTGATCATGGACGACGACATCATGCCGGAGACCGAGGGCGTGCTCCGGGCGGCCGCGTTCGCCGACCTGACCCACAAGCCGACGATCGTCGGCGCGCACATGTTCAGCATGTACGACCCGTCGGTGCTGCACGCCTACGCGGAGGTCGTCGGGACCCGCAAGTGGTGGTGGGGCGCCGCGCCGAACACCAAGGCCCGGCACGATTTCGGCCGCCGGAACCTGCGCAACACCCCCTGGCTGCACCGTCGGGCCGAGTCGGACTACAACGGCTGGTGGATGTGCCTGGTCCCGATGCGCATCGTCCGGGAGATCGGGCTGGCCATCCCGGTGTTCATCAAGTGGGACGACGCGGAGTACGCGCTGCGGGCCCGGGCCGCCGGCTACCCGACGGTGTCCATGCCCGGCGTCGCGGCCTGGCACGTTCCGTGGCTGGACAAGAACGACGCCCAGGACTGGCAGGCCTACTACCACCTGCGCAACCGGGTGGTGACCGCGCTGCTGCACTCGCCGCTCAAGCGGGGCGGCGCGCTGGTCTCCGAGAGCGCCGAACGGCAGCTTCAGAACCTGCTGTCCATGCAGTACTCCACGGCCGCCCTGCGGATGCTGGCCATCGAGGACGTCCTGACCGGCCCCGAGCACCTGCACCGGGACCTGCCGGTCAAGATGGCCCAGCTGCGCGAGCTGCGGATGAGGTACACCGACGCCCAGACCCAGCGTGACGTGTACGGCTTCCCCCTGGCCCGGCGCAAGCCCGCCGAGTACGACCCGCCGACCAACAAGTTCGGCCTGGCGACCCGGCTGATCACCGGGGTGTCGCACCAGCTCTGGCCGGTGCGCCAGGGGGCCAGGAGCCGGCCGCAGGTGGTGCTGCCGCACATCGACTCGCCCTGGTACGTGCTGTCCAAGCTGGACAGCGCCGTGGTTTCCATGCCCGACGGCACCAGCGCGTCCTGGTACCAGCGGGATCCGAAGCTGCTCCGCCAGCTCGGCTGGCGCAGCGCGATGCTGCACTGGCGGCTGCGGCGGCGGTGGCCGAAGCTGGCCGCTGAGTACCGCGCGGCGGCGCCCGCGTTCACCTCACCCGAGCAGTGGCGCGAGACCTTCGCCCGGTCGGCCGGCGACCCGCAGGGCGGCCAGTGAGCGCCGTGGGCGGGGAGTGACCTCGATGTCAGCACGGCCGGGCGGCAAGACGTCATCCACCCCGGTGGCCCCTCCGAGCTCGGAGGGCCAGGCGGCGTCGGGCGTTTCCGCGACCGAGCCTGAGGTCCCCCGCCCGGACCCGGCCGGGGGCCGGACCGCGGCTGCGGCCCGCTACCTTCCGGTCGGGCTGGCCGCCGCGGTCATGCTGGTGCTGGGCCTGTGGGGCCTGGCCCGCCAGTCGGCCATGGGCAACGACGAGGTGGCCACCCGCTGGGCCGCGCTGCTGCCGCTGCGCGAGCTGTTCCACCTGCTCAACAACGTCGACGCCGTGCACGGCCTGTACTACCTGCTGATGCACGCCTGGATGGTGGTGGGCACCAGCCCGGCGGTCATGCGGATCCCCTCGGTGATCAGCATGGTCGTGGCCGTGGCGCTGACCGTGATCCTGGGCCGGCGGCTCACCGGCTCGGGCTGGGCCGGGCTGTTCGCCGGCCTGATCATGGCGCTGACGCCGACCATCACCTACTACGCCCAGACGGCGCGCTCCTACGCGCTGGTCGTGGCCTGCGTGCTGGGCGCCACGCTGGTGCTGCTGCACGCGCTGGCCGCCGAGGCCGCGGGCGCCCCCGGGAGCCGGGTGGTCCGCTGGTGGCTGGGCTACGGCGCGCTGATGCTGCTGGTCGGCTACCTGAACGAGCTGGCGCTGCTGGTGCTGACGGCGCACCTGGTCACGGTGCTGCTGGCCCGGTACGGCCGGGCCGCGCTGCGGCACTGGGCGGTGGCCGGGATCACGGCGGCGGTGCTGGTCGGGCCCCTCGCGGTGGTCAGCGCCAGGGAGGACAAGGCGGTCAACTGGATCCCCCGGCCGGGGCCGGGCGCGATCCGGGTGCTGTTCCACGACTACTTCGGCGCCACCACCGGGATCGCGGTGCTGCTGTTCCTGTGCGCCGTCGCGGCCCTGCTGCCCCCGAGGGCGAGCTGGCGGGGCTCCTCAGGCTCGGGATCTGGCTCGGCCTCGGGGCCGGCCCGGTTCGCGGGAGCCTGGTGGACCCAGAGCGGGGTGTCGCTGCCGTCGGTCGCCGGGCCGCTGGTGGTACTCCCGGCTTTCCTGCTGATCCTGGAGTCGGTGATCGCGCGGCCGCTCTACGTCGACCGCTACGTGCTGTACGGGGAGGCCGCGGCCGCGCTGCTGGCCGGGGCCGGGCTGTACCGGATCGGCCGGTGGCTCACGAGCACCTCGCTGGGCAACTCTGCGGCCCGGCGCCGCGCGCTCATCTGGGTGCCGGGCATCGTGGTCTGCGCGGCCGCGCTGGTGCTCCAGATCGCACCGCAGCAGCGGATCCGCACCGGGGGCAGCCGCATGTTCAACCTCGGCGCCCCGTCGCAGTACGTCGCCGCGCACGCGCGGCCCGGCGACGGCATCCTGTTCTTCGGCCCGTTCTTCCGCAAGGCCCGCCTCGGCTACCCGGCCGATTACCGGGACGTCCGTGACTTCGCGATGGCGCGGACGCCGCTGCAGGCCGGCACCTTCCAGGGCACCGACCAGCCCCCCAACGCGGTGGCCCCGCTCATTCTCGGCTATCACGGCCGCATCTGGGTGATGGGCAACGCCCCGTCGGCCAGCCTGTCGGCCCCGGCGCTGGCCCAGGAGAGCAATCAGCTCATGAACAGCTTCACGCTGGTTACCAAGCTCCACTGGAAGGGTGTCACGCTCACCCTCTGGGTCCGCCCCTAGCTCGGCAGCACCGCCATTGCGGCCGCCGCCGTCACGATCGCGGCCGCGGACCACAGTGCCCTGCGCTCCATCGTGCCCTCCTGGCTCGCTCGTCCGGATTAGCGTCAATCCGGCATAGATGACGATTCTGGACGCGTCGTAGTTCCGCCAGGGGTGGAGAAAACCGGAGTACAAAAGGTGGTGCCTGCTGGATGGACCACCCCGAATCCGAGATCTAGCTTGTCCTCATGGACCAGCTCGCCCGCGAGGACATAGCCGCCGCGGCGGCCGTACATCAGGAACTGGGCCGCGACTACGACCGCGCGGTCGCCGAGGGGCTGATCGAGCGCATCGGCGCCGAGATCGACAAGCGCGTGGACGCGCGGCTGTCCGAGTCCGGGGCCCGGCCCAGGGGCAGGCCCAGGCGCAGCCCGGCGCCGCCGCCCGACAGCGGTCAGCTCGTCCCGGCGTCCCGGTCGGCCTGGCCCGGCGTCATCCTCGCCCTGGGCTCGATGGGCATCGGGGCCGGGATCAGCGCCGGCACCATAGCGGCCAGTTCCACCATCGGGCCCAACGCCATCACCCACCAGGTGGGGCCGGGCCAGGTCGGGATCCTGCTCATCGTCTGGATCGTCATCGGCGTGATCAACGTGGCCTACGCCCGCCGCCGTTAGCGGCGTCCCGCCCGCCGCCCGGGGCCCGGACAGGCCTCCGGCCTTAGCGGCCGGCCGGCCGCTGCGCTTAGCATCGGGGCTAGAGACGGACTGCCTGGCGGGATATAGACGGGAACCATGCCCGACATACTCAGCCAGGGCCGCGACCACGAACCAGGCTCGCGGCGCTGGCGCAGCCTCGCGGTGGTCGCCGTGCTGGTCGCGGCGGCCGCGGTGGTCGTCGGCCTGCGGCTGCCGTCCGGCCACGCCCATCACGCGCGCCCCCGCCACCCGGCCGCCGCCGCGTCCCGGACGCCGTCCGGGCCCACCGTGGTCAGCCTGCCCAACGAGCCCGACGGCATCGCCGGGCCGACCCGGCCGTGGCCGGCCAGCGTCCGGCTGCCCGTCACCGGGTCGCAGCCCGCCTGGTACTGGCCGGGCACCGGCCGCAAGCAGACGGTGAGCGGCCTGCCCAGGGACACCGTCGGCTACGCGTTCACCCGCGCCGTCGGCGGCTGGGCCATCCAGCCCGGGTCGGCCTCCGATCCGAGCTGCGCCAACTGCGCCGGCCGTCCGCTGCCCGTCTACTTCCTCGACGACCGGTCGCCCGCGGTCACCCCGGTCGGCGTGGCCGACGCCGTGGCCCCGGCCGTCCGGGCTGGCCGGCTGTGGCTGACCAGTTTCCCGGCCGGCACCAGCCTGGACACCGCGGCCGGGACCGGCCAGGAGGTCAGCCTGTCCGGGGCCCGGGTCGGCCCGCAGGTCAGGCTGCCGCCCGGCTACGTCATCGCCCGGGCGACCAGCCGCGGCCTGCTGCTGCAGCCCGCGCCCATCGGGCGCGCGACCACCACCGACCGGCTGTGGAACCCGGCCGATCCGCGGGCCGGCCGGACCTTCAGCAACGTGATCGCCACCGGCCCGAACGAGATCGCCTGGGCCCTGCCCTGCGCCACCGCCTGCCGGGCCCGGGTGCTGAACCTGGCCACCGGCCGGACCACCGTGATCACCGTGCCCCGCGGCAGCACCGCCGCCAGCGGCTCGCTCAGCCCCGACGGCCGGCTGCTCGCGCTCCAGGTCAGCTACAGCACCGGCAGCGCCGGCGGCTCGCTGGCCATGCAGCTGGATGTGGCCTCCGTGGCCACCGGCCGGCTGACTGCCGTGCGGGGCACCTGGGCCAGCAGCGACGCGCTGGTCAGCTTCGGCTGGCCCGCCGACAGCGACAGCCTGGTCGCCGAGCTGGGCTTCACCACCAAGGTGCAGCTCACCGCCTGGCGGCCGGACGACACCCGGCTGGCTGTCGTGTCCCTCGGCCCTCGCGAGGCCGTCACCGCGATCGTGACCGGCTAGCCCGCCGGGCCCGGCTTGCGGGCCTCGATCAGGATCCGCCGGGCGTGCGACACGAACGGCCCCGTGGCCTTGATCTGCTCGTGCAGCCGGGCCAGCGGCTCGCGGTAGGCCGCCACCGTGAAGCCGGGCACCGTCCACAGCACCTTGCGCAGGAAGTAGACCACCGCCGCGACGTCGTTGAACGTCACCCGCAGCTCCGCCTCGCGCAGGTCGGTCACCGCCAGGCCCGCCGCCTCGGCCTGCGCCTTCGCCCACTGCGTGCTGCGCCCCGGGCGAACTGGCTGCGGTCCCATCATGTACTCGGTCAGCTCGCGGTTGGTCCCCGCGCCGATCTGCTGCGACAGGTAGCTGCCGCCCGGCCGCAGCACCCGCGCGACCTCCGGCCACACCGTCACCACCGGGTGCCGGCTGACGACCAGGTCGAAGGCCTCGTCGCCGAACGGCAGGCCGGCGTCGTCCGCGATCTCGGCCACCGTCCAGCCCAGCGGGGCCAGCCGGCGCCGGGCCAGCGCCACGTTCGGCGGCCAGGACTCCGTCGCGGCCAGCACCGGCGGCGGCTTCGGGATGCTGGCCAGCACCTCGCCCCCGCCGGTCTGGATGTCCAGCGCCGCCGTCGCGTCCGCCATCCGTGCCCCGATCAGCCGGGCGTAGCCCCACGGCGGCCGCTCCTCAGTGGCCCGGCCCTCGAACCAGGAGAAGTCCCAGCCCTCGACCGGCACCGAGTCGCCCTCGGCCAGCAGCTCCTCGAACGTCGACATCGGGCTATTGTCCCAGTTGTCGGGGTTGACTCCGTACCGGGGTACGGCTGCTACGTTGCCAGCATGGCTGGCCTGACCATCGGAAAGTTCGCCGCCGCCCACGGCGTCGGCGTCGAGACCGTGCGGTTCTATCAGCGCCGCGGCCTGCTGCCGCGGCCCGAGCGGCGAGCGGGCGGCGGCTACCGCGAGTACACCGAGGCCGATCAGGGGCGGCTGGCCTTCATTCGCCGCGCCCGGCGGCTCGGCTTCACGCTGGAGGAGATCGCCGACCTGCTCGGCCCGGCCGAGGCCCGCTCCACCGACGACATCGCCGCGGCCGCCGAGGCCAAGCTCGCCGCCGTTGACGACCAGGTCCGCGAGCTCATGCGGCTGCGCTGCCGGCTGCGCCGGCTGGCCCAGGTGTGCGAGCACGGCAGCGGCGACGACTGCGTCGCGCTCCATCTGGGCGAGGAGCCGCCGGAGGACCGCGCAGGGCCCGTCCAGCCCGCCGCACTCTCAGGGAAATCGAGGTAACAACGGCCGATGAGCGCACTCAAGTCCGTCACCGACGAGCGATTCGAGGCCGAGGTGCTGGCCAGCCAGCGGCCGGTCATCGTGGAGGCGTGGGCCCAGTGGTGCGGCCCCTGCCGCCAGGTCAGCCCCATCCTGGAGGCTATTGCCGCCGAGCATGCCGACGAGGTCGACGTGGTCGCGCTCAACGTGGACGAGAACCCCGAGACCGCGCGGCGCTACGGGATCCTGCACATCCCCACCGTGAGCCTGTTCTCCGGCGGCGAGGTGGTCCGGCAGGTGATCGGCGTCCGGTCCAGGTCCGCGCTGCTGCGGGAGTTCGCCGACTTCCTGTGACCCGGGTCGGGCCCGGCCCAAGGGGCGGCGCCGGGGCGCGGATGGCTAGCCCGCGTCGCTGAGCCGCTTCCACTCGACCTGCGCCTCGGCCGACCACCGCTCGTGCAGGTCCGCGAACAGCCGGGCCGCGGTCAGCCCGCTCCACCGGTCCGGCAGCAGCTCGGGGGGCAGGGCCGGGTCGATGGCCGGGAACCGGCGCCAGGCGTGCACCAGCTCGATCTGGCGGGCCAGCACGTCGTCCCGGCTCCGGCCGCCGAACTCCTCGATGAACTGCTCGTAACGCTCCTCGATGGCGGCCAGGTCCCAGGCCTGCCTGACCATCACCCGCACGTCGACCAGCCCGGGCCGGGTGCCGACGAACAGGTGGGCGTCGCCCGCCACGCCCGCCCCGTCAAGGACCCGGGTCACCTCGGCCTCCCGCTCCGGGTGGGTGCTGATCCACAGGCCGGGGCCCAGCGAGCCGAAGCCCGCCCAGTTCAGCCGGCTGCGCAGGATGTGCCGGGTCCGGCGGTCCCCGTCGGGCACCCGGACCGCCACCAGCAGCCAGCGGCCGTCCCAGCTCCGGGCCGGCCCCGTGAACGAGTAGATCCGCTCGGCCCCGTCGGTCAGCATGACCTGGGCCGCGCCGGTCAGGTGCCACCGGGTCCGGCGGCCCACCCGCTCGGCCTCCAGCCAGCCCGCGGCCGCCGTCCGCATCAGGGCCTGCCGGGTCGCCTTCTCCTCGATGCCCAGGCGCGCGAACGCGGTGATCACCGCCGAGGTCCAGGCCGTGCCGTCGCCGGGCAGCACCACCTCGCCCAGCAGGGTCAGCAGCATGCCGCGGGCGCTGGCCGCGCCGGCCGCGTGCTGCCGGGACAGCGCGGGCTGTGACGGCATACCCCCATTCTCGCTCAGGCCCGCTGGCGGGGTGATCGCGGACCGGATGGACAAGCGGCGGGTGATGTACGTCACAGACCCTGTCCGGGCTGCTGGCCGGGGTCTGCGCCGTGCTGGTCGCCACCGGAGTCATCGAGCTGTGTATGGTCTACCTGCTAGCCCTGGCCCTGGGCGGGGTCAACG
>JBOHCO010001795.1:0-1702 GCA_050698895.1 Streptosporangiaceae bacterium | reverse complement strand
TGGTTGTTGATATGACGTCGCTGTAACGACGTGGCTGCCACAACCACGTCGTTACAGCACTTGCTGCCTCCGCCGTCAACCCGGCCGACTCGATATGTCCGGTGCTGCCCAGCCCATCCGTCCGCCTTTTAACTCGGGCCACACCCACAGCGATCGCCCCTGGGCCGTAACGACATGGTTGGCGCTTTGGTGCTGTTAGAGCAGCACCAAAGGGCCAACCATGACGCATCGCCCGCTCAGCAGTCGGCCACAGCCCAGCCATGTAGCGCCAGTCCAGCCGCAGGTCAGCGGCGGGAGGCGCAGCTGATGCAGGTGGTGGCCGTGGGGCGGGCGGCCAGGCGGTCGGCGGCGATGGGCCGGCCGCAGGCGGCACAGGTGCCGTAGCCGCCCTCGTCCAGACGGCGCAGCGCCGCGTCGATCTCGCCGAGGTGCTGGCGGGCCCGCTCCAGCAGCGCGGTGGTGTGCTCGCGCTCGAACGCGATCGTCGCGCCCTCGGGGTCGTGCTCGTCATCACTGTTGGCCGACTCGGCGGCCTCGACGATGCCGGCCCGCTCCCGCTCCAGGCCGGACAGCCGGTCCAGGGTCTCGGCCCGGTCCGCGGCCAGGCGGTGCCGGGCGTCCGATGGCGAGGTCATCAGCCCTGCATAGCAGATCGGCCGGACCGTGCGGGCCCGTCGATTCGGCGGATGTCGGTGCCATCAGGCAGGCTGGGACCATGGCGGAATCACTGACCTTGATGGCGGTACACGCACACCCGGACGACGAAGCTTCGAGCACCGGGGGCGTGCTGGCTAAATATTCGGCGGAAGGCATCCGCACGGTCGTCGTGACCTGCACGAACGGTGAGTTCGGCGACGCACCCGGCCAAGTCAAGCCGGGCACGGACGGGCACGACGAGCAGGCGGTGGCCCAGATCAGGCTCAGCGAGCTGCGCCAGTCGGCCAAGATCCTCGGCGTGACGCACCTGGAACTGCTCGGCTACCACGACTCGGGCATGCCGGACTGGGACTACCGCAACCGGCCCGACGCGTTCTGCAACGTGCCACAGGAGCTGGTCACGGCCCGGATCGCCGCGCTGATCGAGCAGTACCGGCCGCAGGTGGTCGTCACCTATGACGACAACGGCGCCTACCAGCACCCCGACCACGTGCACACGGCTCGGTCGGCGGCCGCGGCGGTGGCGTCGTCGGGCGTGCCGGCGAAGTTCTACCAGATCGCGATGCGGCGCAGTTCCTGGCGGAAGGTCATGGAGGCGCTGCGGGCGGCGGGCGAGGACGTGGGTGAGTGGGACGAGATCACCCCGGAGATGATCAAGCAGATGGAAGAGGAGGAGCGGCGCATCACGACCACGATCGACATCCGGGACCTGCTGGAGGTGAAGCGCAACGCGCTGCTGGCTCACACCAGCCAGATCGCTGACTCCTGGTTCAGCAAGATCCCGCCGGACGTGGCGGCCGAGGCGTTCGGGCAGGAGAGCTTCGTCCGGGTCACTGACAGCACCGGCGCCCCGGTCCCGGAGACCGACCTGTTCGCGGGCCTGCGGTAGCCGGCCCGCCGGGCTGAGCCAGACGGACTGAGCCAGCCGGGACCGAGCCAGCCGGGCCGAGCCAGCCGGGACCGAGCCAGCCGGACCGAGCCAGCCGGGACCGAGCCAGCCGGGACCGAGCCAGACGTGAGCTAGCCAGACGGACCGAGCCAGACG
>JBOHCO010001794.1:0-2472 GCA_050698895.1 Streptosporangiaceae bacterium | reverse complement strand
CCCGCGGCCGGGGCCGGGCTGAGCCCGGCGCCGTCCGCCCGCCTGGCCGAGGCCGTTCCCGCGCCCGCCCCGGACCCGGACCACCTGTCGCAGGCTGACCCGCCAGAAGGGACGTGCGAGCCGGACGACGCGCTGCACCCGGCCGATCACGCCGGGGACGGCACCGGGCCGCGCCCGCCCGTCCGCGGCGGGATCGGCTGGCCCGGTGTCCTCGGTGCCGTGGTGCTCGACGTGGCCCCGCCGCCGCTGACCCGCCGCGGCGCCGCCGCCGCGGCGGCCAGGGAGCTGGCCACCTGGCCCGACCAGCCCGGCGCGCCCGAGCTGCTGCGCCGGCACGGCCTGATGCGGGCCAGCGCGCTGCTGGCCATGGGCGTGCACGAGCATCCCGAGCCGGTGACCGGCGAGTGGCTGGCCGACCCCGGCCGGTGGACCGCCCTGACCGCCGAGCTGGGCGAGGTGCTGGCCGCGCACGCGGCCCGCGAGCCGCTGGCCCCCGGCCTGCCGCTGGAGGCGGCCAGGGCCGCGCTCGGCCTGCCCGACCGGCGGCTGGTCGCCGCGCTGGTCCGGCCCCCGCTGCGCATCGCCGGCGGCCTGGTCCAGCTGACGCCGTCCGCGGCCAGCCCGGCCTCGTCGGGCCTGCCCGAGCCGGTGGCCGCGGCGGTCCGGATCCTGCTCGCCGACCTGGCCCAGGCCCCGTTCTCGGCCCCGGACGCGGAGCGACTGCGCAAGCTCGGCCTGGACGTGCGGGCCATCGCCGCCGCGGCCAGGGCCGGGCTGCTGCTGCGGATCAGCGACCAGATCGTGCTCGCCCCCGGCGCCGACGAGCAGGCGGCCGGCATCCTGGCCGCGCTGCCGCAGCCGTTCACGGCCGCGGACGCCCGCCAGGCCCTGGGCACCACCCGGCGGACCGCCATCCCGCTGCTCGAGCACCTGGACCGGGAGGGCGTCACCGAGCGCCTCCCCGACGACCGCCGCCAGATCAGCCCCGGCTAGCGCGCCCAGTCCCGCCGCTCGCCGGGTCTGCCCATGATGACGACCGTTTCGCCGCTAGATCCTGCGGTGAAACGGTCATGAACACGGCGGGCCAGATACGGGCCCGGCCGTAAGCCACGATCCGGGCGGCCAGAGGCGGGTCGCGCGGGGTCAGCGTGACTGGCGGGTCCGATGGGGCGATGGCTGACCCGGGCCAAGCGGGCGAGCGGTGCCTGCCCGGCGGGCCGGCGAGCGGTGCCTGCCGGGGTCGGCGAGCCATGCCCGCCCGGCGGGCCGGCCCTGGCGCTAGCTGGCGCGGCGGGCGAAGCGGGAGGCCGACCAGGTGCCCGGCTCGGCGGGCTGCTCGCCGCTGGCGATCCAGCGGGCCAGCAGCGTGGCCGTGGCCGGCGCGTTCAGGATCCCGGTCCGGAAGTGGCCCGAGGTGAGCCAGGCGTTGGCCAGGCCCGGCACCCGGTCGATCACCGGCCGCCGGTCCGGGTGCCGCGGCCGGAAGCAGCACCACTGGTAGTCCACGCCCAGCCCGCGCAGCTCGGGCAGCACCGCGGTCAGGCCGGCCATGATGCCGTCGATGACGTCCTGGCGCACGGCCGGGCTCTCGTCGCCCACGTCGAACGTGCCGCCGGCCAGCAGCCGGCCGTCCTCGATCTGGGTCGCCACCGGGGCCACGATGCCCGGCAGCCGCAGCGACGTCGGCTCGGTGACCAGCAGGTGGCCCTTGACCCGGTCGGCCGGGATGTCCAGCGGCAGGCCGTCCAGCACCGGCGGCTGCCCGGTCGCGAACACCACCGCGCCCGGCGTGACCACCCCCTCCGAGGTGTTCACCGTGGCGATCTGGTCGCCGTCGATGGTGACGCCGGTGGCCGCGACCCCGGTGGCCACGAACCGCAGCCCGGCGGCCATCCGGACCACCGCGCGCAGCGGGTTCACCCGGCCCTGGTGGTGGATCAGCGCGCCCTCCATGGGCCGGGCCAGGCCGGGGATGAGGTCGCCGACCTGGCCGGGGTTCAGCCACTCCACGGCCCGCGGCTGGTGGGCGGCGAAGCCGCTGTCGTGCGGGGCCAGGCCGAGCCAGTCGACCTCGGTCAGGCCGACGCCCTCGGGCAGCGCCTTCTCCAGGTCCCGCCACCGCTCCAGGCTGGCCCGCTCCAGGTCCACGAACGGCTCGGCGTCGCTCCACACGTGCGGCTCGGGGATCAGCAGCCCGGTGGCGCCGCCCGTGGCGCCGCTGCCCAGGCGGCCGGTGTCGATCAGCAGCACCGAGCCGAGCCTGATCTCGTTGCAGGCCGCGGCGATGGCCACGCCCATGATCCCGCCCCCGACGACCAGGATGTCCGGCCGGGTGATGGGCAGCTGGCCGTCCCCCCGGCCGAGGGCGACGCGCTCCTCGGGGGTCAGCTGGTCGCGCCAGACGGCGCTGCGCACGGTCATGCTCCCATCCTGGATGATCTGGTCGACGGCGCGGGCCACCGCCGGCGTGCG
>JBOHCO010001793.1:0-6649 GCA_050698895.1 Streptosporangiaceae bacterium | reverse complement strand
CCTGGCGGCCGCCTAGCCGCGCTCGGCCAGCGCCGCCACGCCGCCGACGAACATATCGATGCCCAGCCGGTAGTGGAACTCCGGCTCGCACTCGGTCATCGGGCCGGCCGCCGCCACCAGGTGGGGGAACCGGTCCGGGGGCAGCAGGGCCAGCCGGATCCGCTCCTGGCGCTGATGTTCGGCCCGCTCCGCCTCTGACAGTGACGGCTGGAAGCCCGGCTCGCTCATCACCAGCATCAGCCCGGTCCACAGCGCCGTGCGCGCGATCTCGCTGGCCTGCTCGGCGCTGAAGCCGCCGCCCCCCTGCAGTACCTCCAGGGCCGCCTCGGTGGCCTCCATCGCCGCCTCGCCGTGCAGCTTCTTGCTCGTCATCAGCAGGCCCGACGCCGCCGGGTGGGCCCGCAGCATCCGCACCAGCGACTCCATCAGCCCGTGCAGCTGGGTGATCCAGTCCGCCCCCGGTTTCAGGCTGACGTCGACCTCTTCCCATACCCGGTCGCCCAGCGCCATCAGCAGATCTTCCTTGCTGCGGAAGTGCCAGTACAGGGCCATCGGCGTCACGCCTAGGTCCTGGGCCAGCCGCCGGATCGTGAGCCCCTCGAGGCCCTGGGCGTCGGCCAGCGCGAGCGCGCGGTCGACCACCACCGACTTGCTCAGCCGGGCCCGGTCGCCGTCGCTCGCGCCATCGGGGTCCATGGTGCCCTCTCGATCACGGCGGCCGGGCCATCCGCGGCCTGGTTCTTCTGCCTGGTTGCCATCGCTTGACAACTATACGCCGTACAAGCCATGCTGGGCCAGTACCGATTATACGACGTACAGGAACTAAGTACACGTGCGGAGTACATGTCCGGTGTACATGGGCGCGGTGAGAGGAGCCGAGCGAGATGTCTAGGCGCTGGTGGACCCTGGTGGCGGTGGGGCTCGCCACCTTCATGACCTACCTCGACAACAACGTGATCAACGTCGCCATCCCGACCATCCAGCGAGACCTGCACCTGTCGGTGTCCGGCCTGGAGTGGGTGGTCAGCAGCTACATCCTGGTGTTCGCCGGGCTGCTGCTGGCCGGCGGCCGGCTGGCCGACGTCTTCGGCCGGCGCCGGCTCTTCGTCGCCGGGCTGTCGGTGTTCACCCTGGCCTCCCTGGCCGCGGGCCTGGCCGGCAGCGGCGGCGTCCTGATCGGGGCCCGGCTGGTCCAGGGCGTCGGCGCGGCGCTGCTGGTGCCAGCCACGCTGGCCATCATCATGGCCACGTTCGAGAACGCCAGGGAGCGCGCCGCCGCCATCGGGGCGGTGTCGGCCATCGGCGCGCTGGCCCTGGGCTTCGGCCCGCTGATCGGCGGCTTCGTCAGCCAGCACCTGCACTGGGGCTGGATCTTCTTCATCAACGTGCCGATCGGCGTGGTCACCATGGGCATCACCCTGCTGACCATCCGGGAGTCGCGCGGCCAGGCATCGGCCCGGCTCGACGGGCCTGGCCTGCTGGCCTCGGCGGTGTCCCTGTTCGCGCTGACCTACGCGCTGATCGAGGGGCACGACAAGGGCTGGACCTCGGGCCTCATCGTGGCCTCGTTCGCGGTCGCCGCCGCGGCCGCCGCGCTGTTCCTGCTCATTGAAGCCCGCGTCGAGAACCCCATGATCGCGCTGCCGCTGTTCCGCTCGGCCGCGTTCAGCGGCGGGACCGTGACGATGATGCTGTGGGCGTTCGGGGTGTTCGGGATCTACTTCTTCACCTCGCTCTACCTCCAGGACATCGTCGGCTTCTCGCCGACCAAGGCGGGTCTGGCCTTCGTCCCGATGGCCCTGTGCATTGCCGTGGCCGCCGTGCTGGCCCAGCCCGTGGCCGCCCGGCTGCGGCCCTACCGGACCGTCGCGCTCGGCATGCTGATCATGGCGGGCGGCCTGGTGCTGTTCGCCCGGCTCGGCCAGCACGCCAGCTTCGCCAGCCTGATGCCCGGCTTCCTGATCTTCGGCGCGGGCGCGGGCCTGATGCAGGTGCCGCTGACCAACGCCGTGCTGCATGCCATGCCGCCCGCCCGGTCGGGCGTGGCCTCGGCCGTGTTCAACGCTTCGCGCGAGGTGGCCGGCCTGCTCGGCATCACGATCATCGGCGCGATCCTGCGCTCCCGCCAGGGGGACGCCCTGCACCACGGCACCGCCCCGGCGCCGGCGTTCCTGGACGGGTACCACGCCGGCCTGATCGTCACCATCGCGCTGGTCGCGGTCGGCGCCGTCGTCAGCTACGTGTCCCTGCGGCGGGCCCCGGACCTGACCGCCTCGGAGGCAGCCAGCACGCGCGAGCTGGCTGACACCCCGGCGGCAGAGGAGCAGCCGGTGACCGTCAGCCAGGCCTAGGCTGGCGGGGCCTTTCATGATCGTGACCGATTCGCCGCACTGCGCGCGGTGAATCGGTCACGATCATGTTGTCAGCCGTCGGGCGAGCGAGGAGGGCCGGGACGTCAGAGGATTCGCCACGCTGGAGTTCCAGCTGATGCTGCTGCGCCGGATGGCCGACTACCAGCCAGTCCTGGTCCGGCAGGCCGTCGCCGCCCTGGGCGTGCCGCCGCCCGCGCTCCGGGAGGCGAGCCGGCGCTGGCAGGGCATGGTCCGGTCCCGGACCTTCCCCGACGGCCTGGACCGGCTGCAGCTGATCCTCGGCCCGCCCGAGGCCTTGTTCACCCGCGAGTTCGGCTCCGCGGTCCACGAGGTCGCGCACTGGCGGCTGCCGCTGTGGCCCGACCTCCGCTACGAGGCGATCGTCTTGCCGGGCGGCCCGTCGCTCCAGGAGTGGCTGGTCCGGCCGGACGCGGCCACGCGCCCGGAGCTGGCCCGCGCGGCGGACGTGCGGCCCTGGAGCTGCGTGGTGGCCGACCTGGAGCACGCGTTCGGGCCGGTGGAGCACGAGGACGGCGACGCGCCCAGTCGCTGGACCGTGGTGTTCGCCAGCCCCGGCGAGACCGGGCGTCACCTGGCCCGGTTCACCTGGGGGCTGGTGCAGACGGTCAGCCCGCTGGCAGCATGAAAGTACCTGTCATGACAGTGAAAGTGTCCGGTCCGATTCACGTTATATCGTGTTAAGGTGTCGCGGTGCAGGCGACCATATCGGTGCGGGATCTCCGCAAGTCCTACGGCTCCCTGGCCGCCGTCGACGGCGTCACCTTCGAGGTGGGGCAGGGAGAGTTCTTCGCCATCCTCGGCCCCAACGGAGCCGGGAAGACCACCACGCTGGAGATCCTCGAGGGCCTGCGCAAGGCCGACAGCGGCGAGATCACCGTGCTCGGCCAGCACCCCTGGCCCCGCAACCCGAAGCTGCTGCCGCGGATCGGGGTGCAGCTCCAGGCCTCCTCGTTCTTCGAGCGGCTGACCGCCCGCGAGCAGATCGAGACGTTCGCCTCGCTGTACGGGGTGGGCGCGAAGCGGGCCGACGAGATGCTCGGCGTGGTCGGGCTCACCGAGCAGGCCGGCACCCAGTGGGAGAAGCTGTCCGGCGGCCAGGCCCAGCGGCTGTCCATCGCCTGCGCGCTGGTGCACGGCCCCGAGCTGGTGTTCCTGGACGAGCCGACCGGCGCGCTGGACCCGCAGGCCCGGCGCAACCTGTGGGACCTGCTGCGGCAGATCAACGCCGACGGCCGGACCGTCGTGCTGACCACCCACCACATGGACGAGGCCGAGATCCTGTGCGACCGGGTGGCCATCATGGACCACGGCAAGATCCTGGAGGCCGGGCCGCCCGCGGCGCTCGTGCGCGGGCTGGACCAGGCCACCCGGGTCAGCGTCGAGTCTGGCGCAATCGACACCGGGCAGGCCGCGGCGCTGGCCGCCCAGGCCGGCGGCGGCCCGTCCGACGTCAGCGACGACGGGGTGTCGCTCACGATCGCCACCCGACAGCCCGCCACGGTGCTGGCCGGGCTGGCCGACCGCAGCGCGCTGACCGGGCTGCGCGTGCAGGGGGCCACCCTGGAGGACGTGTTCCTCCAGCTAACCGGGCGGGAGTACCGGGCATGACCGGCGATGCCAGTTTCCAGGCCCTGCGCAGCCTGTCGCGGGCCATGTTCCGCGGGTTCGTCAGGGACCGGTCGGCACTGATCTTCACGATCCTGATCCCGGTGCTCTTCCTAGTGCTGTTCGGGTCGATCTACAAGAGCACCAGCGCGCCCAAGGTCAGCGTTCTGGAGGTCGGCAAGGTCAGGCTGCTCGACGAGGCCGAGGCGACCGCGCACGGCCAGCTGTCCAAGATCCTGACCATTAGCCACTCGGCTGGCCTGCCCAGCGCGCTCAGGCAGGTCCGCAAGGGCGCCTACGACGCGGCGGTGCAGGAGCAGGGCAGCAATCTGGTCGTGCACTACTCCATCGCCGACCAGACCACGGCCGGCATCGTGCAGGCCGTGTTCACCTCGATCGTGCAGCAGGCCGACCAGGCCGCGGCGGGCAAGTCCGGCGGGTTCGGGCTGAAGACGCAGCAGGTCGAGGACAAGTCGCTCAAGCCGATCCAGTACCTGGCCCCCGGCCTGCTGGGCTGGGCCATCGCCTCGGGCGGCGCGTTCGGCGCCGCCATCACGCTGGTCACCTGGCGGCAGAACAAGCTGCTGCGGCGGCTGCGGCTGGCCCCGGTGAGCACGGGCTCGGTGGTCCTGGCCCGGGTCGGCATCAGCGTGGTGCTGGCGCTGGTCCAGCTGGCCGTGTTCCTGGCCATCGCCACCACGCCGTACTTCGGGCTGAAGCTCACCTCGGCGTGGTGGATGTCGATCCCGGTGATCATCTGCGGGACGCTGGCGTTCATGTCCATCGGCCTGCTGGTCGGCTCGTTCGCCAAGACCCAGCAGGCGGCCACGTCCATCGCGAACCTGATCATCCTGCCGATGGCCTTCCTCGGCGGGGCGTTCATCCCGCTGGACTACGCGCCCGCGTGGATCCGCGACGTGTCCTACGCCATGCCGCTGCGCTACCTGGTCACCGGGATGCAGGACGTGATGGCCAGGGGCGAGGGACCAGCCTCGGCGCTGCCCGCCATCGGCATCCTGCTCGGCCTGGCCGCCATCCTGACGCTGATCTCGGTCCGGGTCTTCCGCTGGGACGACGTCTAGTCCGCAGGGTCGCTAGTCCGCTAGTCCGCTAGTCCGCGCTGGTCACCAACGCCGGCGCCGCGTCGGCTGAGCCGGCCGCCAGCACCTGCCCGGTGGCCGGCACCCCGGCCGGGAAGGTGAACGGCAGCCCGGCGGCGAGCAGCACCCCGGCCCGGTCCATGAGCTGGAAGTGCAGGTGCGGCTCGGACGAGTTGCCGGAGTTGCCGCACGCCGCCAGCGGCTGGCCGGCCCGGACCCGGTCGCCCTTGCTGACCAGCGCCGACCGGCGGCGCAGGTGGGCCAGCAGCGCGTAGACCCCGTCACCGAGGTCGAGCACGACGTGGTTGCCGACCACCCGGCCCGGGCCGGTGGCCTCCCGCACCAGGCCCTCGACCAGCATCAGGTAGATCACCGCCGGCCAGGACGTGCGGCTCCAGTGGTCGCGCTGCCAGTCGCTGACCCGGACCACCACGCCGTCGGCCGGGGCCAGCACCGGCTGGCCGAAGCCGGGAAACGTCCGCGGCCGCCGGGCCAGCGGCCAGCGGGTCAGCGCGACCCGCGGACGGGCCGGGTCGGGCTCGTGCACCAGGTCGATGGCGTAGGTCTGGCCGTAGGCGTGGGTGCCGTGGCTGGGCGTCCGGCTGGCCGGGCTGTTCAGGGCCGTCCAGCGACCGCGGACCGGCGGCTGGACGGACATGGGCGCGCGGCGGGTGTCGGCCGGGGTGGCCGGAGCGAACAGCAGGACCAGCGCGACGGCGAAGCCGGCCATCGCGGCCCAGGTCAGCCACCGCGGGCCAGTGAACGACGCGACGACCAGGACGGCCGCCGTGGCCAGCGCGAACACGGTCCGCAGCCGGAGCACGGCGCCGGCCACGCGGCCGGCCAGCAGGCGAGCGAGCATGGGACTGCCTCCAGTTCTGATCGTTCTCGTCGGGTGGCGGCTCACCGGGTGGCGGGTCACCGGATGGCGGCTCACCGGGTGGCGGCTCACCGGGTGGCGGCCAGGATGGTCAGCAGCGGCACCACCCGGTCGGCGGGCACGTCGTACTGCCCCCGGGCCGAGCTGCGCAGCCAGCCCGCCGAGACCAGCAGCCGCAGGTGGTGGTAGAGCTGGCCGCTGGTGCCCAGGCGGGGGTGGGCGCTGAGCTGGGCGGCGGTCTGGGTGCCGTGCAGCACCTCGCGCAGCAGCAGCAGGCGGACCGGATGAGCCAGCGCGGTCAGGCCGGGCGACGACTCGCTCCAGTCGCCGTCGAGCAGGTCGCCGGCCAGCCGTCCTTCCTGCCACTCGTAGTAGGCCCCGCCGGGCAGGGCCACGGTGCCGGTGAACAGCACCGCGCCCGGCTCGCCGACCCGCTGCTGGAGCCCGTGCAGGGCCCAGAACACGTCGTCGCCCGCGGCCTGAGTCTGGTGAGCCCGGTCGCTGGAGTGGGAGCTGGGCGTGGTGTGGCGGTCAGCGCGGTCGCTGGACTGGCTGCCCGGCCCCGCGTGCGGGTCGCCGGCTGACGGGCTGCCTGCTGGTATGGCTAGCCCGCCGCGGGCCAGGTCGCCGGGCCCGGGACCGCTGTCCGGCCCGGCTGCCCCGGCCGGCGG
>JBOHCO010001792.1:0-5652 GCA_050698895.1 Streptosporangiaceae bacterium | reverse complement strand
TGGTGGCCCGACGCCGGGGTGGCCGTCGAGGTGGACTCGCGGCAGTGGCACCTGTCGCCGGCGGCCTGGGAGCAGACTATGGCCCGCCACAGCCGGATGAGCTCGCACGGCATCATCGTCCTGCATTATTCTCCCCGCCAGATCCGCTCGGCCGGTGAGCAGGTCGCCGCCGAGATCCGGGCCGCGCTGGCGGCCGGCCGCTCGCGATCCCTCCCGCCGGTCACCGTGGTGCCTGCCTGACGATCTCTGATAACAGCAAGAAGTTCGGGTCTCCCGCCGAGAGGATAGCTGATAACAGCAAGAAGCGGCGGCCGCAGTCAGCGTCCGGCGCTTCTGTGCGGGCCGGGCGGGTCGCAGCGTGGCCGTCTGCGGACTGTCGGATGCTGGTGCGGGGCTTTCCGGCATGGGTGAGTTATCCGGCTACCTGAGGTTCTTATCCGGTTACATCAGCTTGCGCAGTCGCAGCAGGTCGAACACGTTGCCCTCGACCTTCAGCCGGCCGGTCAGCCAGGCCCTGGCGAAGCTGCCGGGATCGGCGGCAATCGCCACCACGTCATCGCTCTTGGCGGTGAACCGCACCTGGGCAGGCGCGGTGCCGTTGGCGGCCTCGGTGATGGGCTCCGCGCCATCGGTGGTGATCCGGGTCACGAAGGTCAGGCCCAGGTCGGGGACCCGGCAGCTCAGCGTTCGGTCGGCCAGGTACGCCGACCGGCGCTCGGCATCCAGGCCCGCGATGCGCCCGATCAGGGTGTCCAGGGCGGCCCGGCATTCCTCGGCTGTCGCCATCGTCGTCCTCGCTCTCATGGTCATTGTCGTTCGGCCAGCGGGATGCACGGGCCACGCGAGGTATCTGGGATGCGCCGGATGCAGCGTTCTGGCGTCATCGGACGGTAGCGTTCCTGACAGGGTGAGTGGACCTCCGCCACGAGCCCGTCCGCCGGCTCACCGAAAGGCAGTGATGGAGGACGACAACGCGCGCGAGCGCCCGCTGGCCGTACCGCGGCCAGAGACCGGCGAGGCCAGGGTCGACGCTGCCCTCAGCGCGCTCGACGAGCTGACCGAGCTGCCGGTGACTGACCATCCGGTTATTTTCGAGCATGTCCATGCCCAGCTGAGCGAGATACTGGGCGAGCTGGGCTCGCGGCCGCTGCCTGGCCCTGCGGGGCAGGATCGCGGCTGAGCGAGCTGGCAGCGACGGGATTGAGCACCAAGATGAGCAGGAGGCTCCGGCTGGACGCCGAGCTGGTCCGGCGGGGCCTGGCCCGGTCGCGCGACCAGGCCGCGGAGCTGATCGCGGCGGGGCGCGTAGAGGTGGGCGGGACGGCCGCCGCCAAAGCGGCCACCCAGGTGGCCGTGGACGCGGCGATCACTGTCCGCCAGGAGTCCGAGCCGGGCTACGTGTCGCGCGGCGGGCACAAGCTGGCCGGCGCGCTGGCGGCGTTCGGCGGCCTGAGCGTGACCGGCCGGCGCTGCCTGGACGCGGGCGCGTCGACGGGCGGCTTCACCGACGTGCTGCTGGGTGCCGGGGCGGCCGAAGTTGTCGCGGTGGACGTCGGGTACGGCCAGCTGGCCTGGTCGCTGCGCAACGACCCGCGGGTGACGGTGCTGGACCGGGTGAACGTGCGCGGCCTGCGGCCGGAGCAGGTGGCCCCGCCGCCCGGCGTGGTCACGGCCGATCTCTCGTTCATCTCGCTGACGCTGGTGCTGCCGGCCCTGGTGGCCTGCGCGGCGCCGGACGCCGACTTCGTGCTGATGGTCAAGCCGCAGTTCGAGGTGGGCAAGGGCAACGTCGGGGCCGGGGGCGTGGTCCGGGATCCCGCGCTGCGGCAGTCGGCGGTGGCCGGGGTGGCGGCGGCCGCGGCCGGCCTGGGCCTGGGGGTGGTCGGCGTCACGCCGAGCCCGCTGCCGGGGCCGTCGGGGAACGTGGAGTACTTCCTGTGGCTGCGCCGCGGCGCGCCCGCGCTGGACGAGACGGCGCTGCGCCAGGCCATCGAGGCGGGGCCGCAATGAGCGGGCGGACCATGCTGCTGGTGGCGCACACCGGGCGGGAGGCCGCGCGGCGCATCGCGCGAGTGGTCGTGTCCCGGCTGACCGGGGCCGGAGTGGCCGTCCGGGTGCTGGAGTCCGAGGCGGCTGAGCTGGCCTGCCCGTCGGCCACCGTGGTGCCGGTGTCGCCGGCCGCGGCGGCGGGCGCGGAGATGGTCCTGGTCATCGGCGGCGACGGGACCCTGCTCAGGGCCGCGGAGCTGGCCCGGGGTGCCGGGGTCCCGTTGCTGGGAGTAAATCTGGGCCGGATCGGGTTCCTGGCCGAGGCCGAGCCGGAGGACCTGTCCGAGGCGGTGCACCGGGTGCTGGCGGGCGAGTACTCGGTCGAGGAGCGGATGACGGTCGACGTCACCGTCCGGATCAACGGCGAGGTGCTCGCGACCACCTGGGCGCTCAACGAGGCGAGCGTGGAGAAGGCGGCCAGGGAGCGGATGCTCGACCTGGTCATCGAGGTGGACGGCCGGCCGCTGTCGCGCTGGGGCGGCGACGGCGTGGTGTTCGCGACGCCGACGGGCTCGACCGCCTACGCGTTCTCGGCGGGGGGGCCGGTGGTCTGGCCCGAGGTCGAGGCGCTGCTCATGGTGCCGATCTGCGCGCACGCCCTGTTCGCCGGGCCGATGGTGGTCTCGCCGCGCTCGGTGCTGGCGGCCGAGGTGATCGGGGCCGGCGGCGGGCTATCGGAGACGTCCGGTGCTGTTCTGTGGTGCGATGGGCGACGTAAGGTCGATTTGCCACCCGGCGCCCGCGTGGAAGTCCGGCGCGGCACCAGGCCGGTGCTGCTGGCCCGGCTGCGCGTCGGGCCCGGCCGGGGCGAGGCCGCCGCGGGCGGACCCGTGACCGGCACCACTGGCCCTCAGGTAGGCGCGCCGTTCACCGACCGGCTGGTGGAGAAGTTCGGGCTGCCGGTGACGGGCTGGCGCGGCCGGGGCGCCGCAAGCCGAGAGAGCATGGCCGGGCCGGGGACTACCGGCCGGGCAGAAGATGAGGAGCCTGGCGGCGATGCTTGAGGAAGTACGGATCACCAGGCTCGGCGTCATTGATGACGCCGTGCTGGAGTTCTCCGGCGGCTTCAACGTGGTGACCGGCGAGACCGGCGCCGGCAAGACGATGGTCGTGACCGGCCTGGGCCTGCTGTTCGGGGGCCGGGCTGACCCGGCCAGGGTCCGGCCGGGCGCCGACCGGGCGGCGGTCGAGGGCCGGCTGCGGGTGGACCCGGACGGGCCGGTGGCCCGGCAGGTCGAGGATGCGGGCGGGGACCTGGACGACCAGGGCAGCACGCTGCTGCTGGGCCGCACGGTCAGCGCCGAGGGCCGGTCCAGGGCCACGGCCGGCGGCCGCTCGGTCCCGGTGTCCCTGCTGACCTACCTGGCCGAGGACCTGGTCGCCGTGCACGGCCAGTCCGACCAGCAGCAGCTGCTGCGGCCCGGCCGGCAGCGCGAGGCGCTGGACCGGTTCAGCGGGCCGGAGTTCGCCGACCTGCTGGGGCGCTACCAGCGGGCCTACCGGCAGCACCAGCAGGTGCGGGCCGAGCTGACCGAGCTGACCACCCAGGCCCGCGAGCGTGCCCGCGAGGCCGAGGACCTGCGCCGCGGCCTGGAGGAGATCGACCGGGCCAGCCCGGCCGAGGGCGAGGACATCGAGCTGCGCGAGGAAGACGACCGGCTGTCCAACGCCGACGCCCTGCACTCGGCGGCCATCACGGCCCACGAGGCGCTGCTCGGCGACCCGTCCAGCGGGTCCTACGAGGCCGCCGACGCGGTGTCCCTGCTGGGCACGGCCAAGCAGGCACTGGAGGCGGCGGCGCACCACGACCCCAACCTGGCCGCGCTGGCGGGCCGGGTCTCCGAGGCCGCCTACCTGGTCGCCGACGTGGCCACCGAGCTGGCGTCCTACGCGCAGTCGGTGGAGGCCGATCCGGCCCGGCTGGCCGTGGTCCAGGAGCGCCGGGCCGAGCTGGCCCGGCTGGTGCGCGCCTACGGCGCCGCGACGGTCGGCGGGGCCAGCGTCCCCCCGGCCGCGCCGGAGGACGGCACGGCGCTGTCCGGCGAGGTGCCGGCTGGCGAGGAGCCGGCCGCCGGGGCGGGAGAGCCCGGATCCGGGGCGGCCGAGGTGCCTGGCGGTGACCTGGCCGCGGTGCTGCGGTGGGCCAAGGCGGCCGCGGCCCGGCTGGGCGAGCTGGACAGCGACGACGACAAGATCGCCGCCCTGGCCGGGGACGAGGAGACCCTGGCCGCGGAGGTGGCCGAGCTGGCCGGGCAGCTGACCGCGGCCCGGACGCAGACCGCCGCCCGGTTCGCCGAGGCGGTCACCGCGGAGCTGACCGCCCTGGCCATGCCGCACGCCCGGCTGAGCGTGGCGGTGACCCCCGGCGCCGAGTTCGGGCCGCACGGCGCCGACGAGGTAGAGGTCCGGCTGGCGGCGCACCCCGGCTCCCCGGTGCTGCCGCTGGCCAAGGGCGCGTCAGGCGGCGAGCTGTCCCGGGTGATGCTGGCCATCGAGGTGGTGTTCGCCGGTGCCGACCCGGTGCCGACCTTCGTGTTCGACGAGGTCGACGCCGGCGTGGGCGGCAAGGCCGCCGTCGAGATCGGCCGCCGCCTGGCCCGGCTGGCCAGGCTCGCCCAGGTGATCGTCGTGACTCACCTGCCGCAGGTGGCCGCTTTCGCGGACACGCATCTCGTGGTGGAGAAGGCTGACGACGGCTCCGTGGTGTCGAGCGGCGTCGCCAGGCTGAACGACGACGGCCGGGTCAGGGAGCTGTCCAGGATGCTGGCCGGGCTCGAGGATTCGGAGTTCGGCCGCGCGCACGCGACCGAGCTCCTCGCCACCGCAGCGTCCGAGCGAGCCGGGCCCTTGAGGTCGCAGTGATCCGCACGTACCCGCCGCTGGGTCAGGCCGTGCTGGGTCAGGCCGTCCTGGGTCAGGCCGGGCTGTGCCGGATCGTAGCTGACCTGGCACAATTGGTCACGCAATGAGGAAACCGTTCCCGGCATGGCTCCCGGCCTGGCGCCGGGCTGGAGCGGCTGACCTTCCAGGACTCGTGGCGCCTGCGCGCCTGGACCGGCGCACCAAGAACCTCACCAAGAGGCTGCAGCCGGGTGACATCGCGGTGATCGACCACGCGGACCTGGATCGGGTCAGCGCGGAGTCGATGCTGCGCTGCAACGTCGCGGCTGTGCTCAATGCCGCGCCCAGCATCACCGGCCGCTACCCGAATCTTGGCCCGCAACTGCTCGTCGAAGCAGGCGTGCCGCTGATCGACGACGTCGGACCCGACGTCTTCGATAAAGTCGCCGACGGCAAGCTGGTCAGGCTCGACGGTGACACCCTGTATGTCGCGGACGCGATCGTCGCCAAGGGCACGGTGCAGACGGCCGAATCGGTGTCCGCCGCGATGACCAAGGCCAAGGCGGGTTTGTCCGACCAGATCAGGGCCTTCATGGCGAACACCGTCGAGTACATCAGCCGTGACTTCGAGGTGCTGATCGATGGCATCAGGATCCCCGAGCTGCGGACGAAGCTGGAGGGCAAGCACGCGCTGGTGATCGCGCGCGGTTACCGGCACCATGAGGACCTGCTGGCACTCCGCGCCTACACCAGGGAATTCCA
>JBOHCO010001791.1:0-7141 GCA_050698895.1 Streptosporangiaceae bacterium | reverse complement strand
GGGGCTCCGGCCCGGCTTGGACGTTTCGGAACTCCCCGGCCATCAGGCCTCCTCGGCCAGCCACCGGGTCGGCGGGCAGCCGGCCAGCGCCCGGAACTCCCGGTCCAGGTGGGCCTGGTCGTAGTAGCCGCAGTCCGCGGCCAGGTCGGCCAGCCGGGCCGGGCCGGGGGCCCGGGCCTGGAGGCGGCGCCGGGCCCGGTCGAACCGGATCACCCGGGCCGCGGCCTTGGGCGCCAGGCCGATCTCGGCCCGGAACTGGCTGCGCAGGTGCCGCTCACTCCAGCCGGTCTCGGCGGCCAGGTCCGGCACCGTGGCCTGCCCGCCCGTGGCCAGCAGCTCCAGCCAGGCCCGGGCCACCTCGGGACGCGGTCCGGGGCGGCCCGCCGCCATCCTGGCCCGCAGCAGCCGGTCCAGCGCCGCGAACCGCTCCGGCCAGGTCGGCGCCGCCCGCAGCCGCTCCTGGATCTGGACGGCCAGCGGGCCGAGCACGTCAGACCCCTCGACGTCCAGGCTGGCCAGCTCCCCGGCGGGCAGCCCGAGCAGGGCCCGCGCGGCCAGCGGGCTCACCGCCACCTGCACCCCCGACTGCCAGCCGTCATGGTCGATCAGCGCCGGCGCGGTGTGCAGCCCGCCGGCCAGGGTGTCGTAGCTGGCCGGCGCCTGGGCCGGGTCGGGGTGCCCGGCGATGACCAGCGGATCGTCGAGCGTGAAGATCAGCGTCAGGTAGGGCGAGGGCAGTCCGCGGTGCCGCGCCGGGGCCCGCCCGGCCGTGCGATAGCCGCTGTAGCCGGCCACCAGCGCGCGCACGCCGTCGCCCGCCCGCCCGCGCACGTGCTCGTCCACGACGGCGCCGGGCGGCGGCGAATCCGCAGCTAGCTGGCTCGCGCCCACACCCCATTGTGACCAGTCAGGCGGCCGAGTTGCCAGCGCCGGCGGGGGGGGCGAGGCTATCGGGATGAGCGCGCCAGTGGATGGGCCGGCCGGGGAGCCGGGCGGACTGGGCTGGCTGAACGGCCTGCCCGAGGCTGAGGCGCGGCGGCCGCTGCTGGCCTGCTGCAGCGCCGGGCGGTGGGTCGACGGGGTGGCGGCCGGACGGCCCTTCCCGTCGCTGACGGCGTTGATTGAGCTCTCTAACAAGGTGGTCGCCGGGCTGGCGGTGGCCGACCTGCGCGCGGCGCTCGACGGGCACCCGCGGATCGGGGACGCGGCCGGTGAGCGCAAACACGGGGACTGGTCACGGCGGGAGCAGGCCGGGGTGGCGGGGTCCGACGAGGCGGTGCGGCGCGGGCTGGCCGAGGGCAATGCCGCCTATGAGCGTCGATTCGGGCATATCTACCTGGTCTGCGCGGCGGGCCGCAGCGGCGCCGAGCTGCTGGCGGTGCTGCAGGCGCGGCTGGGGAATGATGCGGAGACGGAGTGGGGCGTGGTGCGGGCGGAGCTGGGCAAGATCAACGCGCTGCGGCTGAGCAAGCTCGCCGGCGGTCCCGGCTAGGCCGCCGGCGGCCCGGGCCGGACGAGGGTCCGGACGGGCGACCGGGGGCCGTTACGGAGCCATATGGGCCCGGTGACACCCGGAGACGTCCGGCCTACACTCGGCAAAAACCTGCAGGAGGTAATAGGTGGGGACGATGAAGAACCGCCGCGGCACCCCGCACGTGCTGGCCGTCGCCCGGGGCGACGCCCCCGCTGACCTGCTGCTGACCGGGGGCAACGTCTTCGTCCCCGGCACCAGGGAGTGGATCCGCACCGACCTGGCCATCGCCGACGGCGTGGTGGCAGGCTGGGGGCCGCGCGAGGCCCAGGAGGTCGTGGACGTGCCCGGCGCCGCCCTCACCCCCGGCTTCATCGACGCCCACATGCACCTGGAGTCGACCAAGCTCTGGGTGGACGAGTTCGTCCGGGCGGTGCTGCCGCTCGGCACCACCGCGGTGGCCGCCGACCCGCACGAGATCGCCAACGTCTTCGGCGTGCGCGGCGTCGCCGCGCTGGCCCGGGCCGCGGCCGGGCTGCCGTTCACGTTCGGCATCTGCGCGTCCAGCTGCGTGCCGGCCTCGCCGTTCGAGAGCCCCGGCGCGCAGGTCCACGCGGCCGAGGTGATCGAGCTGCTCGACGAGCACGGCGCCCTGGGGGTGGCCGAGGTCATGAACTACCCCGGGGTCATCGCCGGGGACGCCGAGCTGCTGGCCAAGATCGCCGCCGCGGGCGACCGGCGGGTCGACGGGCACGCACCGGGCGTGCGCGGCCGCCAGCTCGATGCCTACCTGGCCGCCGGGGTGGAGTCCGACCACGAGTGCACGATGCTGGACGAAGCGGAGGAAAAGCGCCGCAAGGGCATGTGGATCTTCATCCGGCAGGGCTCGGCCAGCAAGAACCTGGCCGACCTGATCCCGACCGTGCTCCGGCACGGCACCGAGCGGGTCGCGCTGTGCAGCGACGACCGCGAGCCGGACACGATCCTGGACGACGGCCACGTCAACCACTGCGTCCGGCTCGCGGTGGCCTGCGGGGCGGCTGTGGAGGACGCGCTGGTGCTGGCCACCTCGAACCCGGCGGAGTACCACAACCTGCACCACCTGGGCTGGCTGGCGCCGGGCTACCAGGCCGACGTGCTGTGCTTCGACACGCTGGACGGCATCCGGCCGGCCCGGGTGTACCAGGCCGGGCGGCTGGTGGCCAGCGCGGGCCGGGCGGTGGCCGGGGCGGTGCCCGCGGTGCCGGCCCCCGACTGGATGCGCGATTCGGTGCGGCTGGCCGGGCTGCCCGGCCCGGAGGCGCTGGCCCTGGACCCGCCGCCCGGCGGCCGGGCCCGGGTCATCGGCATCAGCCCGGACACGCTGACCACCGAGCACCTGGTGCTGGACGTCCCTGATCCGGCCCTGGCCAGGATCGCGGTGGCCGAGCGGCACCTGGGCACCGGCCGGATCGGGCTGGGCTACGTGCGCGGCTTCGGGCTGACCCGCGGCGCCATCGGCTCGACGGTGGCCCACGACGCGCACAACTGCATGCTGGTCTGGGCGGCCGTGCCGGAGGGCCCGGCCGACATGGCGGTGGCGCTGGCCCGGCTGGCCGAGCTGGGCTGCGGCCAGGTCGCGGTGCTGGACGGCCGGGTCATCGGCGAGGTGCCGCTGCCCATCGCCGGCCTGATGAGCGACCGGCCCGCGGCCGAGGTGGCCGCGGCCGTGCAGCGGCTGGAGCACATCACGGCGACGGAGCTGGGCGTCAGCATCGACGCGCCGTTCATGCACCTGAGCTTCCTGGGCCTGTCGGTGATCCCGCAACTGCGGATCACCGACCTGGGCCTGGTCGACGTGGACAGCTTCCAGCTGACCAGCGTGGCGGCGAGCTAGCCGGCCGTGGAGATGGCCACGTCCCGGATCAGGTGGACGTCCGTGCGCGCGCCGGTGGCGGCGGTGAACGCCAGCAGCGACGTCGCGGCCAGGCCCGGCGCGGCCTGCTGGAGTACCTGCGCGCCGTCCAGCCAGGCCGTCACGATGTAGCGGCCGCTGACCTGGATCACCTGCACGGTGACGGTGTGCGGGCCGCCGCGCAGCGGCGGGACGGCCCGCGCGTCAGCCACCAGGGCCAGCCCGGCCCGGCCGCGGCCCGAGCACAGCAGGGCCGCGTTGGCCCACGAGCAGGGCCCGCTCCGGTCGGTGGTCAGCAGCACGCCGGTCCCGGTCAGGCCCGACAGCCCAGCACCCGCCCCGGACCCGCCCACGCTGGTCGCCCGGCCGTCGGCCGGGTTCAGCAGCGCGAAGCCCAGGCCGTCGGCGCCGGTGCCACCGGACAGCTGCGCGGTGAAGGTGACGGTCAGCCCGCTGATCGGCACGGCCTGCGGGTAGACGACCGACCCCGCCGCGTTGGCCGCGGCCGGGGTCAGCGCTACCGCCGATCGATCCTGCTGGGCCCGGCCGTTGAAGGACCAGCCGCCGCCCGGCGGCGGCACGGACACGGCGCCGGCGCTGATCCGCGCGCTGGTCACCTGCTGCGAGCCGCCCAAGCTGCCGGACCCGCCGGTGAACGCGACCAGCGCCGGCGACGGGATCGCGCCCGCCGACAGCCGAGCCGACAGCCGAGCCGACAGCACGGACGTGCCGTCGACGCTGACTGAGACCCGCCCGGAGGCCACCTTGACGCCGATGGCGTGGCGGCCCGACCGGAGGTTGGGCACGTGGGTAGTGATGGCCGCGAACACGAGCCGGCCATGCGCCGAGCCCGTGGCGATCCCGACGAAGTTGCGGGCCGCCTGGCCGCTGAACTGGCCTGAGTCCAGCACCACCGCGACGCCGTGCAGGCCGCCGAAGCCGAGCTGCCCGCCGGCCGCGCCGAGCGCCGTCGGGCCCTCGGTCTTGGCGCTGAGCAGGCTGAACGTGAGCCCGCCCTGGCCGCCGAGGCGGGCGTTGAAGCTGGCCGTGAGCCCGCTGGCGGGCTCGGGCATGGCGTACACCGCCGACCCGGCCCGGTTGCGGCCGGCCGGGACCAGGTTCAGGCTCGTCCCGGTCAGCCCGGCGGTGCCGTTGAGCGTCCAGCCCCCGCCGGGACCGGGTACGGCCTGGCCCTGGCCGGGGAGCACCCCGTTACCGGTCATCGTGACGGTGAGCGCGTGGGTGCCGAGCGCGTCGCGCCAGCGCAGCGTGAGGCTGCTGGAGGCCGACCCGGCGCTGGTCGGGGTGAAGGTGACCGGCACCCTGACGTCGTAGCCCGGGCCGACCGGCAGCCCGGCCGCGATGCTGGCCTGGGCGCCGAACGGCACTCTCGGCACCCCGGCGCTGGTCACGGTGGCGGGCAGGTTGCCCTTATTGGTGATGTCGATGGTCTTGGTCGCGCGCTGGCCGAGCGCCACGCTGCCGAAGCTCACCGACGCCGGGGCCGGGGTGAGCCGGCCCACCGCCTTGGCCCCGGTTCCGGACAGCCGGACCGTGACGCCGTGGCCGTTGCCGGCGATGATCCGGAACGAGGAGCTGTCCGGGCCGGGCCGCCGGGGCGCGAACCGGACTGGCACGGTGACCGACTGCCCGGCGGCCAGCACGGTGCCCTTGGCCGGCAGCCGGGCACTGAACGGGGCCGCCGGCGCGGTGAGCCGGGCGACCCGCTCCCGGCCGGCGCTGCCGTTGGTGATCGTGACCGCACCGGACAGGCTGGTGAGGTCGGGGACGGTCCCGAGCGACAGCGAGCCCGGCGTGGCGTAGAAGCCGGGCGCGGTGCCGGTCCCGGTGAGGCTCACGCTGACCGTCGGGAAGTTGGCGGCGCCGGTGGCGAGCTGGAGGTCGCCGGTCACGCCGCCAGGGCCGCCGGGCCGGAACGTGACCGGCACGGACAGCTTGTCGCCGATGCTGAGCGAGACCGGCCAGGCCGCCGCGACGCCGTTGACGGCGGGCGGGCCAGCGCGGAACGGGCTGGCCGCCGACGCGCCGCTGACGGTGACGGCGGCGGTCGCGGTCAGGGTCGCGGTGGCCTGGCCCGACTTCCCGGCCGCCACCGAGCCGAAGCTGACCGGTTTCGCGGCCAGCGGTGCCGCGTCCGGGCTGCCGAACCCGTACAGGACGCCGTCCCTGGTCCCGACGTAGACCCGCCCGGCGTCGGTGGCCGGGATGGTGAACTTGGCCGCGGTGCCGATCGGCGCGGCCCAGATCGGGCTGACCGAGCACGGCGTGGCGCAACTGGCGGGCGGGACGCCCGGATAGGCGTCCAGCGACGCGCCCGCGCCCGACTCGGACGGCGCGTTCACCTCCCAGACCACAGCCGAGGCCGGGTCGTCGCCGTTCGAGGTCACGACCGGGGAGCCGGAAGAGTAGCCGAGCGTGTTCGAGCTGGTGGCGACGTTGGTCAGCGTCGGCGTGCCTGAGCCGGTGGCGCCGAGCTCCAGGTAGCGCAGGACGTCGTTCTTGCCGACGTAGTAGAGGTAGTCCCCCGAGTCGGTGGCGCCGTCGGTCACGGTGGGGTCGGGCCCGAACGCGGCCTGGTGGCCCCACTGTCCCTGGTAGGGCCCGGCCACGGCCACGGCGTCGTCGGTGCCGCCAGGGCCCTGCTCTCGGCCGCCCAGGCCATCGGTGTTGAGCAGGAACACCCGGCCGTCCTTCCCCGCCTGGACCAGCAGGTCGGGGTAGGTGCTGGTGCCGAACGGCAGGCCTACCGGGCCGCCGGAGCCGAAGTCCACGTCCCCGGCGTCGAGCGCCGGGGCATTGGCCGGGCTGAAGAAGTCGGCCGCCGACATGGTGCCGTCGCCGGCCACGCTGAGCCGCACCACCGAGTCGCCGAGCGCGGCGGGCGGGCTGGCGCCCGCGCCCGGCGGCGGGGACACCCCGTTGCCGGTGGCCAGGAAGATACGGCCCGCGCCGTCGGACATCAGGCCGCCGCCGCCCTGCCAGATCCCGGCCTGGTTGTCGGTCAGCCCGGCCTCGTCGCTCCACAGCGTGGTGGCGCGGGTGGCGGTGTTCACCCCGGCCACGTAGCCGACGTAGGGCTGGTAGTCGCAGTAGGACGCGAAGCCCGCGTAGACCGAGCCGTTCATGAGCAGCAGGCCGGCCCGCTGGCGCTCGGTCAGCGGGTTGAACTGCTCGGAGTGGTCATTGACCGCGGCCCCCTGGATCGGCACCGGCCAGCCCGGCCGGATGGCTCCGGTCTGCGCGCCGAGCGCGTAGGCGTAGACGTGCGGCTGGGCCGGGCTCGGCCCGTCGTCGACCACGGCCACCAGGTAGACGGTGCCGGTGGCCGGGTCATAGACCGGAGTGCTGGTCACGCCGATGTCCGGGGTCAGGTCGCCGCAGCTGAGCACGGATGACGGCAGTGCGGGCCCGAGGTCATCGGACCATTCGACGGCGCCGGTCACGGCGTTGAGGCCGTACACATGGTTGGTCTCGGTGGCCACGATTACCGTCTGGCCCGCGACGATGGGCTGAGCGTAGATCTGCCCGGTGAGCTGGGTGGCGAACAATTTCCCGAACAAGGGTCCGCCGACCGGGCCGCCGTCGGCGACCGGGGCGAGCCCGGGCTCGCCGGGATCCCAGCCGTCGCGCAGGCTGTTCTGGGAGGCCGTCACCACGTCCGCGCGGGCCGCGGCGGCCGGGAGTTCCGGCACGATCCCGGTCCCGGCGCCCGCCGCCACGGCGACGGCGACGGCGGCCACGGCGGGGGCCAGGGC
>JBOHCO010001790.1:0-6336 GCA_050698895.1 Streptosporangiaceae bacterium | reverse complement strand
GGTGAACACGGCGCCGATGTCGCGCCGGGCCAGCGCCGGCGCCAGCGCGGCGGCGGCCGCCTCGCCGTGGGCGGTGAGCGGGATGTCGGTGCGGCCGGTGTGCTGGCCCGACCGGCTCCACTCGGTCTCGCCGTGCCGGAGCAGGATCAGCTGGCCCATGGGTGACCATCATCGCCCACCCCGGCCGCCCGGTCACGCACCAGGCCCGCACTCCCGGCGCCACTCAAGACGACCCTCCCCTCGCTTTCTGATAACAGCAAGAAGTATCGACGCCCAACTGATAACAGCAAGAAGTGCCGAGTGCTGACTGATAACAGCAAGAAGCGGCCGACGGCGCATTAAACAGTTGACGCTCTGAGCCGTCACATGTAAGTTCTGACTGACAGATGGAAGAAGAGGGCAGATGACCGATTCCGAAGGCCGGGAGGGACCTGCGCTGACCAGCCACGCCGGGCTCCTGACCGTCCTGACGGCCATCGCCAACCAGCAGCGGATGCGGGTGGTGGCGGAGCTGACCGGCGGGCGGGTGCACGTCAGCGAGCTGGCCCGGCGGCTGGGCATGTCGCGGCCGCTGCTCTACATGCACCTGGACCGGCTGGAGAAGGCCGGCCTGGTGGTCGGCCACCTGGAGCTGTCGGAGGACGGCAAGGCGATGAAGTACTTCGCCCTGGCCCCGTTCGACATCCGGGTGACGGCCGAGACGGTCGCCGAGGCGGCCCGCGAGCTGGCCGCCGGGCCGGCCGTGAACGAGCCGGACTGAACCGAACCCCGGTGGCCGCGAGCACGGGTCACCAAGCTGAGAAGGGCACGTCAACGATGAACAGGAGCAACAGATGACCGGGGTCCTGGCCGCCGGAGGCGCGAACATCACGGCCATATCGGTTGGCCTGGGCATTCCGGTGGCGCTCTGCGCGGCCATCGCGGTGATCGTCTGGTCCTACTTCAGGCTGCAAGCGCACCGGGCCGACGCGATCGCGATGGCCCACTACCGCAAGCTGGCCGAGGAGGCGGTGGCCAACCAGCAGGAGGTGCGGTCCCAGCTGGCCGAGCTCACCGCGCACGTGCGGGCGGTCGAGCAGCTCATGCGGGACGTGGGATGAGCACCGCGGCCGAGCAGGACGGCGGCCCGCGGCCGGAGCTGCGCCTGGCCTACGCGCGGAACCCACTGCGCCTGGTGGTGTCCGGCACCCTGTGGCGCTCCGTCGGCTACCTGGCCACCTACGTGTTCGTGACCGGCTGGGTGCTGTTCTCGGTGGCGTTCACCGCGGCCACCACGGCGCTCGCGTTCGTGATCACCGTGGCCGGGATCCCGCTGCTCACGGCGGCGGCCGAGGCGATCCGCGGCTGTGCCACGGTGGAGCGCATGCGGCTGGACCAGGTGCTGACCGGCCCGGCGGGGAGCGGCTACCGGAAGGTGACCGGGGGCCTGATCGCCCAGGCCAGGGGGCACTGGCGGGACCCGGCGACCTGGCGGGACTTCGCCTACCTGGTCGGCATGTGGGTGCCGCTGTTCACGCTGGACACCGTGGTGCTGACCGTCTGGCTGGCGCTGCTCGGCATGATCACCGTGCCGCTGTGGTACTGGGCGCCGACCGGCAACGAGTCCGCCGGCTACCTGGCCCACGGCCACACGGTGCACGGCGTGGCCATCGGCTACTTCCCGCACGGGCCGTACGGCCACGGCGCGCTCGGGGTGTTCATCGGCACGCTGCCCAGCGCACTGGTCGCGGCGGCCGTCTGCCTGGTGCTGTTCCTGCTGTTCAGCTACGTCGTCGTAGCCACGGCCCGCGCGCACGCGGTGGTGGCCAGGGCGCTGCTCAGCGCGCCCGCCGACCCGCTGGCCCAGGTGCGGGAGGTGCTGGACCAGCCCGGCCCGCTGGGCGCGCTGCGGGCCACGACGAGCATCTCATCGGCGCGGGCCGGCCGCCCGAGCTGAGAAATGCCCTCGCCCGTGAGTGCCAGCCCACGGGCGAGGGACGCAGCGACCCGCCACCGCCAACTACCCAGCCATGAGAGGTCACGATGAGCCAGCCGCTCAGCTCAGTATTGCCTAATTCCGATCTCCGTAGCGCGACCCGTAGCGCGACCCGTAGCGCGACCCGTCGCCGGGCGGGCCTGACCAGAGTCGGGGTGAACCCTGGTGCCGGCGCCGCCGGCATCAGGGTCCGGACCGGGGTCTAACCCCATTGTCCGGCCCGGCCGCAGCCAACAGGCTTTGCAGGGGGCCATCTACCGACCAACGGAGGTCAGCCATGCGTCAGCAGCCCCGCCCGCCGGGCGCGCGCCACGGTGACGGGAACCAGGATCGCCAGCCCGGCCACGACCCGGACCGCCGGCCCGGCCGCCGCCGCGCGGCCGTCGCGGTCGCCGCGGTGCTGGGCAGCGCGGCGATGGGCCTGACCGGGCTGGTGCCCACGGCCGTCGCGGCCGTGGCCGCCAGCCGGCCGGCCACGCCGGCCTCCCGCCAGCTCACCGCGGTGATCCGCCGGACCACCGGCGGCGTGCCGCACATCCTGGCCCGGAACTGGACCGACCTGGGCTTCGGCTACGGATACGCGTTCGCCCAGGACAACCTCTGCACCATGGCCAGTGACTACGTCACGGTCGAGGGGGAGCGCTCCCGGTACTTCGGGCCCAAGGCGACCTACATCCAGCGCGGCAGCGGCACCATCACCAGCAACCTGGACTCCGACCTGTTCTTCCGGCAGATCATCGACTCCCGCGCGGTCCAGCGGCTGACCAGGAGCCTGAGCCCGCAGGTGCGGCAGATCCAGGCCGGCTACGTGCGCGGCTACAACCACTACCTGGCCCGCGCGGGCGGGGCCAAAGGGGTGCCCGACCCGACCTGCCGCGGCCGGGCCTGGGTCAGGCCGATCACCTTGCAGGACAGCTACCTGCGCTTCTACCAGCTCATGCTGCTGAACGGCGACGACGCCTTCATCGACGGCATCGCAGCGGCCACCCCGCCGAAGGCGGCCGGGACAGCACCGCCCAAGGCGGCTGGGAAGGCCCAGCCGGCGGCGCTGGCCCTGACCGACCCGCGGCGGGCGGCGGGCGAGCTGGCCGCGCGGTGGAACTCGGTGTTCGACTCCGTGGGCAGCAACGCGGTGGCCATCGGCTCGGCGGGCACCCGCGACCACCGCGGCCTGCTGCTGGGCAACCCGCACTTCCCGTGGATCGGCCCGGAGCGCTTCTACCAGGCCCAGCTCACCATCCCCGGCCAGATCAACGTCACCGGCGCGTCCCTGTACGGGATACCGCTGATCCTGATCGGCCACACCGCCTCGGTGGCCTGGAGCCACACCGTGTCGACCGCGCGGCGGTTCACCCCGTACCAGCTCACGCTGGTCAAGGGGCATCCGACCGAGTACCTGGAGAACGGCCACCCGGTGAAGATGACCCACACCACGGTCACGGTCATGAGCCGGCAGGCCGGGGGCAAGCTGGTGCCGGTGACCCGCACCCTGTGGTCTTCCCGGTACGGCCCGATGGCCAACAACCTGCTGGGCCTGCGGCTGCCGTGGACCACGAAGACGGCGTTCACCATGCGGGACGCGAACGCCGGCAACCTGGCCCGGGCCATGAACACCTGGTTCGGCTTCGACCGGGCTCAGACGACCAGCCAGATGCTGTCGATCCTGAAGAAGTACCAGGGCATCCCCTGGGTGAACACCGTCGTCTCCGACCGGCAGGGCCAGGCCCTGTACGCCGACATCGGCGACATCCCCGGCGTGACCAACGCGCTGGCCCGCTCCTGCGACACCGCGCTGGGCCAGCAGACCTGGAACCAGCTCCGGCTGCCGGTGCTGGACGGCTCGCGCACCGCCTGCGACTGGGTCACCGGACCGCACGCGGCCGCGCCGGGGCTGTTCGGGCCGGGCCAGGAGCCGTCCCTGCTGCGCCGCGACTTCGTCACCAACTCCAACGACAGCTTCTGGCTGTCCAACCCGCACCACCCCCTGACCGGGTTCCCGCGCATCATGGGCCTGGCCGACACGGCGCGGTCGCTGCGCACCCGGATCGGCCTCATCGATGTCCAGGCCCGGATCAACGGCACCGACGGGCTCGGCCCGCGCGGGTTCACCCTGGCCGGGATGGAGCACCTGGACCTGTCCGACACCGACTACGCCGGCATCCTGACCCGCGGCGCGCTGGTCCGGATGTGCCGCGGCTTCCAGGCCGCCGGCGGGGCGCCGGTCAGCGGCGGCGGGACGGTCAAGCTCGACGGCGCCTGCGGGATCCTGGCCCGCTGGAACCTGCGCTGGGACACCGGCAGCCGGGGCGCGGTCCTGTTCTCGGCCTTCTGGAACCGGGCCCAGCAGCAGGCGCAGTCACCCTGGGCGCACTTGTTCCAGATCAGTAATCCGGTCCGGACCCCCTACGGGCTCAACACGGCGGACAAGACCGTCCGCGACGCGCTGGGTGACGCCATCCGGCGGCTCGACCGGGCGCGCCTACCGCTGAACGCCGCGCCGTCGGCGATCCAGTTCGTCACCTACCACGGCCGGCGCCTGCCGATTCCCGGCGGGCCCGGCGACACCGACGGGATCTACAACGTGATCGACGAGGCCACCGAGCCCGGTGACTCGGCCACGGCCCCGGACTTCGGCTCCTCGTTCATCCAGGTGGTCACCTGGACCAGGGCCGCCTGCCCGTCGGGCGCGACGATCCTCACCTACTCCGAGTCGTCCAACCCGGCGTCCCCGCACTTCGCCGACCAGACCGCGCTGTTCAGCCGCAAGCAGTGGCTGCCCGACCGGTTCTGCGCGGCGCAGATCAAGGCCGACCCGCACCTGACCGTCACGACGGTCCGGAGCTAGCCCGGCCGCCCGGCGTAACTACCTCCGCCACCGCCACGCAACTACCCAGCCACATCACCTGAGAGGTCACGATGAGTCACTCGCTTAGTTCAGCCATGCCGGAAACCGGCCGGCGACCCGACGATCACGGGCCCCCCGCCGATCCGCCACCGCGGGGGCGGGCGCCGGTGGTGGAGCGCATCGCCGGCTGGAGCGCCCGGCACCGCAAGACCGCCGTGCTCGGCTGGCTGGTCATGGTCGTCGCGGTGTTCTTCGTCGGGACGCACGTGGGCACCAGCAACGTGAATTCCTACGACCCCGGCCAGTCGGGCCAGGCCGAGCAGACTCTCACCCGGCTGCACATCAAGAGCGTGCCGCCGGCCGAGAGCGTGCTGATCCAGGCCCGCGGCGGCGGCGGCACGTTCGCCAGCGACCCGCAGCTGCGGGCCGCGACGCGGCAGGTGGTCACCGCGCTGAGCGCGCTGCCCCACCGCACGGCCTCGGCCGTCAAGTCGCCGCTGAGCCGGGGCAACGCGTCGCTGGTCTCGGCCGACGGCCGGTCCGCGCTGGTCACCTTCAACGTGACCGGCAGCAACGAGGACCAGGCCGTGGTGCCGGCCGAGCACGCGGTGGCCGCGGTCCAGGCCCGGTTCCCGAACCTGCTCGTCCGGGAGGCCGGCGATGCCAGCGCCGACCGGGTGGCGAGCAGGCTCATCGGCGATGACTTCCATCACGCCGAGGAGACCTCGCTGCCGGTCACGCTGATCCTGCTGATCTGCGTGTTCGGGGCGCTGATCGCGGCGGGCATCCCGCTGCTGCTGGCCGCCACCGCGGTGGTCACCGCGATCTCGCTGACCTCGGTGATCGGCCAGTGGCTGCCGACCGGGCAGAGCACCTCGGAGGTGGTGCTGCTCATCGGCATGGCGGTCGGCATCGACTACACGCTGTTCTACCTGCGCCGGGAGCGCGAGGAGCGGGCCAGGGGCCGGAGCACCGCGGAGGCGCTGCGGATCGCGGCCAGCACCTCGGGCCGGGCCATCGTGATCTCCGGGCTGACCGTCATGATCGCGCTGGCCGGGCTGTTCCTGACCGGGTACTCGGTGTTCACCGGCATCGCGCTGGGCACCATCGCGGTGGTCGGCGTGACCGTGCTGGGCTCACTCACCGTGCTGCCCGCGCTGCTGTCCTGGCTGGGCCGGTGGTCGGACAAGGGCCGGATCCCGTTCCTGGGCCGCCGCCGCACCGCCTCGAAGCCGTCCCGGATGTGGGCGGCGCTGGTCCGCAAGGTGGTCCGCCGTCCGGTTGTCTGGGGCGGCCTGGCCGCCGTGGCCATGCTGGCGCTGGCCGCGCCCGCGGTGGGCCTGCGGCTGGGCAACGCGCCCGACGGCGGGTTCTCCCGTGACCTGCCGGTGATCAAGACGCTCGACAAGATCCAGCAGGCCTACCCCCAGGCGCCGTCCCCGGCGCAGGTCGTGGTCACCGGTCGTGACCTGGGCCGTCCGGCGGTGCGCCAGGCCGTGATCGCGCTGCGCGACGC
>JBOHCO010001789.1:0-5494 GCA_050698895.1 Streptosporangiaceae bacterium | reverse complement strand
CCGGAGCTCAGTAGTAGTAGGGGAAGCGCGCCCAGTCGGGGGCGCGCTTCTCCAGGAAGGCGTCCCGGCCCTCGACGGCCTCGTCGGCCATGTAGGCCAGGCGGGTGGCCTCGGTCGAGAACACCTGCTGGCCGACGAGCCCGTCGTCGACCAGGTTGAACGCGAACTTAAGCATGCGCTGTGACGTCGGGCTCTTGCCGTTGATCTTGACCGCCCACTCCAGCGCGGTGCGCTCCAGGTCGGCGTGCGGCACGACGGCGTTGACCATGCCCATCCGGTGGGCGGCCTCGGCGTCGTAGGTCTCGCCGAGGAAGAAGATCTCGCGGGCGAACTTCTGGCCCACCTGGCGGGCCAGGTAGGCCGAGCCGAACCCGCCGTCGAAGCTGCCCACGTCGGCGTCGGTCTGCTTGAACCGTGCGTGCTCGCGGCTGGCCAGGGTGAGGTCGCACACCACGTGCAGGCTGTGCCCGCCGCCCGCGGCCCAGCCCGGCACCACGCAGATGACCACCTTGGGCATGAACCGGATCAGTCGGTGCACCTCCATGATGTGCAGCCGCCCGGCCCGCGCCGGGTCGATGCTCTGGGCCGTCTCGCCCTCGGCGTAGCGGTACCCGTCGCGCCCGCGGATGCGCTGGTCGCCGCCGGAGCAGAAGGCCCAGCCGCCGTCCCGAGGCGAGGGGCCGTTGCCGGTCAGCAGCACGCAGCCGACGTCGCTGGACATCCGGGCGTGGTCCAGGGCGACGTACAGCTCGTCCACCGTGCGCGGGCGGAACGCGTTCCGCACCTCGGGCCGGTTGAAGGCCACCCGCACCGTGCCGGAGTCGACCGCCCGGTGGTAGGTGATGTCGGTGAACGTGAACCCGTCGACCGGACGCCAGCGCTCGGGCTCGAAGATCTCAGAAATCATGTTGCTGATTGTGGCGGACCGGCCTGCGGGGACCCGCGGCCAGGTGCCGTTCCTGAATCGTGAAGGTGCCGCGACGGTGACCGCCACTCGGCGTCGAGCAGGTCAGAGTTGATCCGCCTCCAGTCGGGCAGGACCTGACCCAGGCCGGCATGCTCACCCGGGGTGTCCTGCCCGACCTGGCGGGGGCTACGGGTTCGGGCAGGCCCGGAAGGTGAGCCGGGCAGTCGCCGTCCGGCGGGTCCCGCCGTCGGCGAACGTGACCCGGCCCGACAGCGTGTAGGACTTGCCCGCGGTCAGCGCGGCGCCGTTGAGCGACCGGCCGTGGGCCCTGCCGTCCAGGAGCAGGGCGGCGGACACGACGTGCCAGTGCCGCGCCGCGGTGCCCCCGACGCCCAGCTTGACGGTCTCGGGCGGCAGGCACGAGGCCGGGCCGGTGACGTGCGCCCGGTTCCCGCTGACGCCGGCGGTCGCTGTGCGCAGGCGGGCCGCGAGCAGGACGGGCACGGCCAGCAGCTTGTTCGCGACCTGGTCCTCGATCGACCAGACGACCCAGCCGTGCCCGCTGGGCCGGGTGGTGAGCTGCGGGGTGCCGTCCGAGAGGGTGCCGCCGGAGCCGAACCGGAAGACGGCCGCGTGCAGGGTGTCGGTCAGGTTGGCCACGGCCAGGTCTTCGCACTCCTCCGACACGTCGGCGCTGCGGCCGCTGGAGTCGGCGACCAGATCATGAGTGGACGGGTGGCAGTTGTTCCGGTCGCCGGTGAGCTGAGGCCGGGAGAACGAGCCGCCGGAGAATCGGGACACCACCGGCCAGTAGTCGGCGTTGTTGACCGTGGCCACCAGGCGGATGCCCGACGTGGTGCGGACCAGGCCGATGCCGGCCCCGGCGGTCCAGGTCCTGGCCACCGCGCGGAAGCGGGACCAGCCGCGTCCGTTGTCGACCGCGTAGGACGCCGGGGTGGTGATGGCGCCGGACTTCTGGATGCCGAGCACGGTGGTGCCGCCGCCGAAGGCGATGCGGGCGTAGCTGACCATGTACGGCGTCTTGAGGTTGACCGCCGCGTGGCTGAAGCCGGGACGGACCTGCAGCCCGCCGGAGGCGCTGGCGGGTGCGCCGACGACCCAGATGTCGCCCTGCGGGCTGAGGCCGGCGTCGAGCATGGTGCCGAAGCTGGGCGCGGTGGCCTGGTCGGCGGCGGCCGACAAGGATCCGTCGGACTGCCGGGTGGCGGTGGCGATCTCGTCGCCGTCCGGGCCGTTCTCGGAAGCGGTCGTGGTGTGCTGCCAGACCAGCGTCACCTTCCCGCCGGGCGTGGTCAGCACGGTCAGGCCGGCCGCGGAGTCCGGGCCGAGCGACGGGGTGGAGGCGATGCCGCCGGCGCACCGGGACGCGCCGCGCGGCAGCGTGCACAGGTAGATGGTGCGGTTGGCGGTCGCGGTGTTGTGGTTGCCGATCCAGCCGATGAACGTGGTGCCGGCCGCGTCGGTGGCGGCGTCATAGCCGCTGAGGTCGACGCGGGAGGCCAGGGTGATGGCCGGGCCGGTGCGGCCGGGCCGGGCGGCGCGGGCGGCGGCCGGATGGGCGGGCGCGGCCGTGGCCGCTGTGACCGGGCCGGCCAGGGACAGGATGGCGGCGGCGCCGGCCGCCGCCGCCAGCGCTCGTCGGGATGAAGCAGGCACGAGTTCTCCTCAGCAACTAGGGCAGGGCGTTTTCTGCTGTTGAGCCCACACCGGGTGCGTAATGTTTGCGTAATGCGGGGGGCAAACCGGGACGGAGACTCCCCGGCAGGCGTGCGGGTCGACGTCCTGGGCGCGGTGTCGGTGACCGGGCCGGGCGGCACCGTGGCCGGGCCGGGCCTGGGCGGGCGCCGGGCCCGGGTGGCCCTGGTCGCGCTGGCGCTCAGCGACGGCCCGCTGCCCGCCGCCCGGCTGGCCGACCTGGTCTGGGCCGGGGCCGTCCCGGCCACCTGGCCCGCGGCGCTGCGCGGGGTGATCAGGGGCCTGCGAGCCGTGCTGGCCCGGGTTGGCGCGGGCGGGCAGCGGGTCATCGTGACCACCCCGGTCGGCTACGGGCTGGCCCCCGGCGTCGGCGTCGATGTCCGCGCGGTGTCGGCCGCGCTGGACCAGGCGGTCCGGCTGGCCGCCCAGGGCCGCCATCAGGCGGTGCTGACGGCGGCCGGCCCGGCGGCCGAGGTATCCGGGGACGCGCTCCTGCCCGGCGAGGACGAGGCCTGGCTCGGACCGCACCGCCGGGAGCTCGACGGCGCCGCGCTGCGCGCCCTCGAGCTGATCGCGGACGCGGCCGGGGAGCTGGGTGACCATCACCGGGCGACCGCGGCCGCGCAGCAGGCGGTGACCGGCCACCCGCTGGATGAGCGCGCCTACCGGGCCTTGATCCGGGCCCGGCACCGGGCCGGTGACCGGGCCGGGGTGGTGCTGGCCTACGAGCGGTGCCGGGCCGAGCTGGCCGAGGAGCTCGGCGTCGATCCCGACCCGAGCACCGTGCAGGCGTACGTCGCCGCGCTGGGCGACCCGGCGCCCGAGAGCGCGGCCCGGCTGCCGGCCGTCACCACGGCCTTCTTCGGCCGGGCCACCGAGCTGGCCTGGCTGGCCGGCGTGCTGGCCGGGCCCGGCCAGGTCACCGTGACCGGCCGGGGCGGGGTGGGCAAGTCCCGGCTGGCCGTCCAGGCCGCCGCCGCGGCGGGCTTCGCCGGCGGCCGGCTCTGGGTGCCGCTGGCCGCCGTGGCCCAGGACGAGCTGGTCGCCTCGTCCGTAGCGCTGACCCTGGGGGTCGCCCCCGGTCCTGACGACGTGCTGCCGCGGCTGGCCGGCCAGCTCGCCCGCCTGGGCCGCACGCTGCTGATCCTGGATGGCTGCGAGGCGGTGGTCGACGGCGTCGCGTCGGCGGTGGCCGCGCTGCTGGAGTACTGCCCGCAGCTGTCGGTCCTGGTCACCAGCCGGGTCCCGCTGGCCGTGGAGGGCGAGCGGGTGCTGGTCCTGGCGCCGCTGCCCGAGTCGTCCGAGCTGCTGGCCGACCGGGTGCGGCGGGGCGGCGGTCAGCTCGCCGTCACCGGCCCGGCAGCGCCGTTCGTGGCCGAGCTGTGCCGCCGCTGCGGCGGCCTGCCGCTGGCCCTGGAGCTGATCGCGGCCCAGCTCACCGCCATGTCACCGGCCGACCTGCTCGACCACCTGCCCGAGGTGGGCGGCGACGGGGCGCTGCGGGCCATCGCGTCCAGCAGCTACGACCTGCTGGACCCCGACGAGGCATTCGTCTTCCGCCGGTTCGGCATCCTCGATGGCCTGGTCGCGCTGCCGCTCATCCGGGAGGTGGCGGCGGGCGGGCCGGTCGCGCCGGTGCGGATCGTCCGCGTGCTGCGCGAGCTGACCGCGCGCGGGCTGCTGACCGTCGACCAGTCCGGGCCGCGCTGGCGCTATCAGCAAGACGATGACCTGCACGCATTCGCGCGCGAGAAGCTGGCGGCGGCGGGGGAGGAGCCGGCCGCGCTGGGCCGGCTGGCGGAGGCCATGGCCGGGCTGCTGCCCGGCGACCCGCGCGCCGCGCCGGACCCGTACCTGAGCCAGGTCACCGAGGTCCGGCCGAGCGTGCGGCTGGTGCTCGGGGCGGCCATCGACGGCCGGCTGCCCCGCGAGCGCGGCCTGGAGCTCGCCTTCCGGCTGCACCGTTACTGGGCCGCCACCGATGTGACCGAGGGCCGGTTCTGGCTGTCTCGGCTGCTGGCCGCCCGCGACCCGGTGCCGTGGGCCGGCCGGGCCATGTACGCGCTGGGCTACCTGAGCTACTGGTCGGGGGACACCGAGGCGGCCGTCAGCGAGCTGCGGGCGGCCGTGACCGCGCTGGGCCAGCCGGACGAGTACGCGGCCCGCGCGCTGATCTTCCTGGGCGGCCTGGCCGACGACCAGGACGACGGGGCGGCGGCCCTGGACTTCGTCCGGGCCTCGATCACCGCCGCGGCCCCGTTCGGGACCGACCTGCAGGTCTCGGCGGCGACCGGCATGGGCTGCGTGCTGGCCGAGCGGGCCGACCCGGCCGCCGCGGGCTACGCCGCCGACGCGATTGAGCTGTGCCGCCGCGGCGGGTCGGCCGAGCAGCTCGCGGCGACGCTGCCCACCGCGGCCATGATCTGCTGGCAGGTCGGGGACCTGGTCTCGGCCCGCCGCTACATCGCCGAGGCCCAGCCCCTGCTGGCCGGGACCCGCCGCATCGCCCGGGTGGTCCTGCAGTCGGCGGCGGCCGGGGTGGCGCTGGCCGACGGCGACCCGGACGCGGCCGTCGAGCTGGGCCAGACCGCGGCCCGCGACGCCAGCGAGCTGGGCATCGACCGCGAGCTCCCGCTGGCCAGGGCCATCGTGGCCCTCGCCCTGCTGGATCAGGGCGAGCTGGCCGCGGCCGCCCGGCAGGCCGCCGACGCCGTCGCCGCCGCGCAGTCCCTGCCGTTCAGCTTCCCGCTGGCCATCCCCCTGGAGGCCGCCGCCCTGGTCACCCTGGCCAGCCCCGGGCCGGACGCCAGCCCCGGCGAGCAGGCCGCCGTCCGGCGGGAGGGCGCCGGGCTGCTCGCGACCGCGGCAGCC
>JBOHCO010001788.1:0-4176 GCA_050698895.1 Streptosporangiaceae bacterium | reverse complement strand
CTACCAACACGCCGCAGAGCAACAGGGGGCCTGACTGGTTACCTTCCAGCAAGACCGGATCAGCTACAACCTTGCCCTCGCCATTGATCGAAGCTTCGACCATCGGTGCATCAGCGCCGGGCATCTTATACGCGAAGCCGAGCGATGGAATGCCCTCGGCGTCGGCGAGGCAGAGCGGATTGTCACGGCGACCTTGGCGGACTTCGCAACAGCGCTCGATCATGTGGCTGTCCCGCAGGGCGTCCCGGTGACGGCTGCAGCCCAGCTTGCCTGGAACGTCGAGCGCTTGCAGTCGGGCGGGGAGATCGGCGAGCGACCCAGAGGCTACCGGCGGCGATGCTGCTAATGCCAAGTCGGCAGACGCGTTCTGGTCCATTCGGCGACAACGAATACGAGTGCTGGGTGAGTCGGACGGCCATGCGCCGGGCGCGGACGCGTTAGAGATCGCTCAGCCGCTGTGAATTGTTGCTCTGACCTGCGAAAATAAGAGCGGGCGAAGGGAATCGAACCCTCATGACCAGCTTGGAAGGCTGCGGCCCGCAGTGCTCCGAGCTGCTGCGGCCCAGGTCAGGGCATGTTCGCGGGTTACCGTGAGTCCCCCTGAACCCCCATGGCTGACTCTCCCCTCGGGCACGTAACGGGCACGCCCGATCTGGCTGGTCTGCGCCTTGTCCGTCGACCGGAGCCCGAGAGCACTTTCAGAGGCGTAGGTTGGCGAGCTCGGGGAGCGCACGCGCTTGTCGGTCTATCTGGCAATGTGGCCGGACCAAGCTGTACCCCAGCGTTGCTGGGCGGCCTGGCGGGTGATGCCGAGCCGGGAGCCGATCTCGGTCCAGGAGTAACCGCAGGCGCGCAGGCCCTTGACGGCCTCGGCTATGGCGGTGTCGATCTCCTCGGCGAGGTTGGTCATGAGGACCAGGGCGTCGACGTCGCCGTCTCCGACACGGCGGCTGTAGGCGCGCAGGATGCGGCGGACGAACGCGGCGTACTCGTCATTCTCGACCTGCCGCCGCGGGCGTTTTGGTGTCAACCCGGCCTTGACAGTATCGGGCCTGGTGAGCTGGGCTACCGGTGATGAGCTGGGCAGCTCGTTGACCGCGGGCAGAGGCCTCGTGGGGCGTTCGTGCTGAGCGAGCATCGCGGCCGCTCCTTCCGGCTACCTGGCTGAGGCGTAGAGGTGCCTCATCCGATAGCTGCCGGAAACCGCCTGGAAGGGCGGGACTGTCAAGGGGGGCGCTTGCGCTATCGCCGTGCGACGCGACCGGAGGGAGCGCCCTTGACCGGCCCGTCCTGGAGGGCTACACAATCGGAAGCGGATGAGGCCCCCACCGAGGAGATGACGTGTCAGGACTGGCCCAGACCGTGTGCGTGTCGAACGGCCGCGGGGGCACGGTAACGCCGATCGCGACGGCCACGAACACCCCGGGCCCGCCGATCCCGATCGGCGGGGGACCCGGACTGATCGTGATCACCCCGGACGGCAAGACCGCCTACGTCACCAGCGGTGAGTCCATGGTGGTGCCGATCGACACGGCCACCGGCACGCCAGGCCCGCCGATCACAGTCGGCGTGAACCGCCCGGGACTCCACGACCAGCCCGACGGAATCGCTATCACCCCGGACGGCAAGACCGTCTACGTCGCCAATATCGGGTCCGGCACGGTGACGCCGATCGACACGGCCACGAACACGCCGGGAGCGCCGATCGAGGTCGGCGTGCGACCCCGGGCGATCGTCATCACGCCGGACGGCAAGACCGCCTATGTCGTCAACCAGAGCAGGCCGCAGCCCCCGCCGTGGCACAGCTATGAGGCGGAAAAACGAGGACTGCCGCAACCGTCGCCCGACCCCCGCGGCACGGTGACGCCGATCTACACGGCCACGAACAGGCCGGGAGAACCGATTGACGTGGGGAGCGAACCGTTCGCGATCACAGTCACGCCGGACGGCAAGACCGTCTACGTCGCCAACACATGGGAGAACACAGGCCGCCCCGCCAGTGCCACGGGCACCGTGACGCCGATCGCGACGGCCACCAACACGCCGGGAGCGCCGATCGAGGTCGGAAGCCAGCCGTGGGCGTTCGCCATCACGCCGGACGGGAAGACCGCCTACGTCATCAATTTCAATTCGCATTCGGTGACGCCGATCGCGACCGCGACCAACACGCCGGGTCCGCCGATCCCGGTCGGCCAGCGACCACGGGCGATCGCGATCACGCCGGACGGCACGACCGCCTATGTCGCCAGCTGGCAGGGCGGTAGGGTGACGCCGATCGCGATCGCGACCAACACGGCAGGGACCCCGGTCGAGGTCGGCGAGGGAGCCCGGGCAATCGTAATCACGTCGGACGGCAAGACGGCCTACGTCGGGGTCTGGGGGGAGCCGGGCATGGTGGTGCCGATCGCGACCGCGACCAACACCGCGGGGACGCCGATCGAGGTCGGCGACGGGCTATATGCGATCGCGATCAAGCCCCGAGCCGGGCATCTTTGATCTGCCCGCTGTGCGATGTGGCCCGGCGTGCGCCGGGCGGGGCCTCCCAAGGCCAGAGCCCGGCGCTGACGCCGGGCCAGCGGCGCCGCAGGCGCCGCCTTGATCCAGTACGGCTTAATTCGGCAATGGGCGCGCGCGGAGCGGCAGGACGAGTTCGGCCAGGCTGGTGACGACGGCGGTGGCGCCTGCCTGGGCGAGGGTGTCGGTCTTTCCGGGCTTGTTGGCGTAGCCGATGCTGTCGATGCCTGTGGTCCGGGCGGCTTGCATGTCGGTGGGCTGGTCGCCGACCAGGACACACTCGTCGGGCGCTGCGGCGAGTTCGGTGATGGCCTGGTGGAGCAGGTGCGGGTTGGGCTTGAGCAGGGCGGGGTCTGGGCTGGTGCGGGCGGCGATGCAGTCGATGCGGTCGGCCAGGCCGTGCTGGTCGAGGTAGGCGCGGACGGCGCGCTCGGAATTGTTGCTGACCACTCCGACGGATCGCCCGGATTCGCGTGCGCTGATCACGACATCGTGGACGTAGGGCGCGGGGCGTGCGGCGTGGACTGCGGCTACCTCCTGGTCGGCCATCTCGGCTTCGACTTTGGCCGCGAGGCCGGGGCTGATTGTGCCTGAGTAGGTGAAGACCACGATGGGGTCGCCGCTGTGGGTGATATCGGCGGGAAGCTCGATGCCCTGGGCGGTGATGAGGTCGCGGAGCTGGGCGGCGACGGTGGGGGCGGGGTGCCCGGCGAAGATGTCGCAGATGGGGCCGTCGAAGTCGAGCAGGAGGCACCGGGTGCGGCGGATGAGCTGGTCGAGGGCGTCGGCGGGGCCGGTCATGCGGGGTACTCGTAGCTGATGGTGTCCCACATGGAGGTGAACCAGGCGCGGGCCTGTTCGACGTAGGGGACGTCGGTGGGCTGGCCGCTGTGCAGGGAGTGGTGGAACACTACGGCGTCTTTCCCCATCAGGTCGTAGATGTCGGTGTCGCCGCCGGGCAGCGGGATGGTCTGGCGGCTGATCGGGTAAAAGCCGAAGAACACATCTTCGCCGTTGAGGATGTAGAGCTTGAACAGCGGGGGGCACGGGTGGGCGCGGAGCTGCGCGGTGCCCTGGTCGAGGAGGCCGAGGCGGGTTAGCTCCTGCACGCTGTCCACGATGGCGTGGGCGTGGCGGGCGGTGATCCGGGTCATGCGCTCGCGGTAGCCGGGGTCGTCGGCCAGGTCGTCGGCGCGACACGGCAGGACCATCGGCTGGGTGGTGTCGGGCAGGAGCATGCGGACGGTGACGCTGGCGGGCCGGATGCGGCCGATGCGGATCTTGTCCAGGGGCTCCTGGATGACGCCATGGAGGGTCTCGCCGGAGAATCCGGCGAAGTCGATAGTGACGTGCTCGCATGCGAAGGCTTGCTCGATGAACGGCCGGATGCCGACTGACGGGGCGGCGAATACGGGCGGCCCGGCCGGGCCCGGAGCGGGCAGGGCATGGCCGTTGGGCTGGCCGCCCGCGTACAGCAGCTCGGGGGTGGCGGCCTGGAAGAGCTGCTCAGCGCTCCAGCCGGGGAGCATGTCCTCCAGGATGCGGCAGTGCCCGGCGTGGGGGAGGCTGCGCAGCGAGCCGGTGAGCCAGCGGTGGAGCTGGGCGCGGCTGGGGTAGCTGCCGACGAGGTCGGGGTCGGTGCGGGTGGCGGCCTTGTCGTAC
>JBOHCO010001787.1:0-1774 GCA_050698895.1 Streptosporangiaceae bacterium | reverse complement strand
AGGCCGGGCGCGAGGTCCGGATCATGGTCAAGCCAACCGACGTGGACGACATCCAGGCCCAGGTCATCGCCAGGGACGTGGCCAAGCAGGTCGAGGAGGAGCTGACCTACCCGGGCCAGATCCGCGTCACGGTCGTGCGCGAGTCCCGCGCGATCGAGTTCGCCCGCTGACTCCGCTGACCCTGCTGACCTGGCCCGGCCGGGCCGACCGGCCAGCCGCTAGTTCTTCCCCTCGGTGACGGTGATCTCGGGGACGCCCGGCGGAGTGAAGCCGAGGATCTGCCCGTAGAACGACAGCTCGGCCTCGAGTGACGTGATCACGGTCTCGGTCCGGCGGAAGCCGTGCGACTCGCCCGCGAAGGGCAGGTACGCGTGCCGGATGCCGTGCTCGGCCAGGTCAGCGGCGATGCTCTCGGACTGCGCGGGCGGCACGACGGGGTCGTCCAGGCCCTGGAGCAGCAGCACCGGCGCGGTGCTGGCGGTGACGTGGCCGACCGGGGCGCGCTCAATGTAGACGGCCTCGAAGCCGGGCAGCGGGCCGAGCAGCCCGTCCAGGTAGCGCGACTCGAAGTCGTGCGTCTGGTCCACGAAGCCGCGCAGGTCAGACACGCCGTAGTAGGACGTAGCCGCGCTGAACACGGGGGCGCGGCCGATGACGCCGGTGGTCACGGCGGCCAGGGCGGTCCAGCCGCCCGCCGACCCGCCGCGGATGGCCAGCCGCTTCTCGTCGGCCTCGCCCGTGTCGGCCAGCGACCGGGCCGCGGCCATGGCATCCTCCACGTCCACGATGCCCCACTGACGGCGCAGCCGCTCGCGGTAGGACCGGCCGTAGCCGGTCGAGCCGCCGTAGTTGACGTCGATGACACCGATGCCGCGGCTGGTGAAGTAGGCCTTCTCCAGGTCGAGCAGCGCGGAGACGTTGTGGGTCGGGCCGCCGTGCACCCAGACCACGTAGGGCGGCGCCGCGCCGGCCGGGCCGGTGGCGTCCGGGCTGGACGGCGGGTAGACCAGCGCGTGCACCGTGCGGCCGTAGGGGCCCTCGAGCTCCACCGGGCGCGGCGCCGGCAGGTAGTCATGGTCCGGCAGCTCGTCCAGCTCCCGGCGCAGGACCTCGGCCTGCCCGGTCGCGGCGTCGACCCGGATCACGGCGCGGGGCTGCAGGGGGCCGCCGGCGATGGCCACGATCGAGCTGCCGTCGGCGGCGACGCTGAAGGAGAAGTCCTCGAACGGCACGTCCAGCTCAGTCAGCTCGAACGTTTCCGGGTCCAGGATGCTGAGCGCGGACCCGCCCCGGCCGTGGGTGACGGCCAGCCGGCCGTCGCCGAGCCGGGCGAACGGCCGGCCGCCGAGCTGCCACAGCGGCCCGGCGAACTCCTCGTCGGCCGGGTACAGGGCGCGCGGCTGCTCGCCGGCCAGGCCGAGCTGGTAGATGTTCCACCAGCCGGTCCAGTCGGTGGCCACGTACAGGCTGCCGTTGTCCCGCCACAGCGGGGCCAGCACCGACTCGCGCAGGCTGCCCTTGAGCAGGCGGCTGCGGCCGGGCACGCCGTCCTCCAGGGCCGCGACCCGCAGCTCGGTGCCGTCCCACGGCATGTGCGGGTGGTTCCAGCAGATCCAGGCCAGCTGGCGGCCGTCCGGCGACGGGCTCGGGAACGCGAAGAAGTCGGCCCCGGTGACCAGCGTGCGGATCGCGTCGGGCGTGCTGGCCGCCGACCCGTCCAGGGGGACGGCGACGATGGCCCGGCTGACCTTGCCGTCGTCGTGCTGCTCGCGCA
>JBOHCO010001786.1:0-2548 GCA_050698895.1 Streptosporangiaceae bacterium | reverse complement strand
TAATGCTCGCCCACGGCCACGCAGACCGGAATGTTCTCCGCCTGGGGGACGCACGAGACCTCGATCGGGTCGGTGACCGTCCCGATGCCGCCGAAGATGTTGCCGCCCCACTTGCCGTTGGATGAGGTCTCCATCAGGCCCGCCACCGAGGGCCCGTCGGCGAAGTAGCCGACCGCCACGCAGGTGCTGGTGATCGCGGGGTTGTCAGGCTGCGTCGTGCAGGAGTCGCCGTTGAAGACGTCGTCGATGATCCGGCTGGCCGGGCTGACCTGGCCCGCCGGGCCTGCCTGGCCTGCCGGGCCTGCCGCGACGGTGCTGGCCCCCGCTGGCAGGGCGGCCGCGAGCATGGCGGCGGCAATTACCGGGATGACGATGAACATGGACCGCATCCGCATGGCGGCCTTCTTTCGTCCGGGCAGGTTATTTCGACCGGTAGTTTCGGTCAGCACAGTTATAGCCACATCTGCGCCATATGTGGAGACCTTGCGCCGTGTGCGGCCGGAAAGGGGCGGGAAGGAACCAGGGCGCGGCGCGCGGAGCGGCGGTGTTCCTCGCGCTACCAGTGAAGGGGTGAACAGGACCTTGGATTCTGACGCCACGACCCGGGCCCGGATCGAGCAGCACTGGACGGCCTCCGATCAGGGAGACATCGAGACCGAGCACGCGATCTACGCGGCCGACGCGACCCTGGACTATCCCCAGTCCGGGGAGCGCTTCCGGGGCCGGCCGAAGATCCAGGCCCAGCGCGGCGGGCACCCGGCCGTGCGCCGCTTCACCGTCCTGCGGATCCGGGGCGCCGGCGACCTGTGGGTGAGCGAGTGCGTGATCACCTATGACGGCACGCCGACCTATTCGGTCAGCATCATGGAGTTCTCCGGCGATCACGTCTCCCACGAGACCCAGTACTTCGCCGACCCCTTCGAGGCACCGGCCTGGCGGAAGGCGCTATCTGAGCCGATCCCGGCCCGCGACCGATGAGGCCGCTGCCGGGCCTGCTGGCGTCCAGCAGGCGCCGGCGGGCCGGGGCCTGCTGACCCGCACCGTGACGCCGACCGTGCCCGTCACGGTCACCTACGAGCTGACCGGCCTCGGCCTCTCGCTCACCACGTGATTCGCGGCGTCAAGGCCTGGGCCGAGGCGCACATGGACGAGGTGCTCGCCAACCGCGAGGACTACGACACCCGCGTCGCTCTGACGGCCGGCCGCCCGCCAATCACCATGATCCGGTGATGACCGCTCACCTGGCCGGAGACGAGCCTGGGCATATCGCGAACCGCACGGCCGTTCGGCGGTGTTCCCGAGTGCGGTGTTCCCGAGTGCGGTCTGCCCGAGTGCGGTCTGCCCGAGTTCAGTGCGCCCGAGTTCCGAAGGAGATGTCATGACGTCACCGGCTTCCGACGCCGAGAGGGCCGAGGCCATGCCCGACTACGCGCCTATCCCACAGTCCGCGCTGGGCCCGGCCCTGAACGAGCAGGGGTACTACGTCGGGCGGGTGGAGCGGAACCTGTACTGGATCACTGACGGGGTGTACCAGTCGGCGTTCCTGACCACCGACGACGGGGTGGTGCTGTTCGACGCGCCCCCGTCGATCGGCGGCAACATCCGGCGGGCCGTCGACGAGATCGCCGCCGCCAACGGGGTGAGCAACCGGGTCACCCACCTGGTCTACTCGCACCACCACGCCGACCACAACAGCGCGGCCTCGCTGTTCGACGGTGACGTCGTCCGCATCGGGCACGAGGAGACCAGCCGGCTGCTGGAGCGCGACGGCGACCCGGGACGACCGCTCCCGGACGTGACCTTCGCCGACCGGTACACGCTCGAGGTCGGGGGCGAGCGCGTGGAGCTGGCCTGGCACGGCCCCAACAACACGCCGGACAACATCTACATTCACTTCCCCGACCACGACACGCTCATGTTCATCGACGTCGTCAACGCCGGCTGGGTGCCTATCTACAACGTCAACCTCAGCGAGGACATCCCCGGCTACATGGCCTCCCCGGCGATCGCGCTGGACTACCCCTGGACGCACTTCATCTGCGGGCACCTCGGCCGGCTGGCCACCCGCGAGGACGTGTCGCTGCACCAGCAGTACATCGCCGACATTGAGGCCAGCTCCAGGGAGGCGCTGGCCAGCGTCAACCCGGTGCCGTACTACGTGCAGGGCGGGGTGAACGTGTGGGCCGGGGTGAAGGGCCACCTCGACGCCGTCACCGACCGCGCGGCCGCGCCCATCGTCGAGAAGTACACCGGCGTGCTGGCCGCCGCGGATATCAAGGAATTCACCTATACCACCACGTTCCAGATCATGCAGTCGCTGCGCCTGGACTCCGGGCCCAGCGGACCGGTCCACCCCTGACCGGCCCGTCGCCTGACCGGCCCGTCCCCTGACCCGGCGACGCGCCGGGGCCGGCCAGCGCCTGACCCGGCGCCGGGTCCTCTAGGTTGCCAGGTATGACGGCCAGCGACATGGGCGTGCCGGGGACCCTGCCCCCGGTTATCGAGGTGCGGGGTGCCCGGCACAACAACCTGCGTGATGTCGACGTCG
>JBOHCO010001785.1:0-1741 GCA_050698895.1 Streptosporangiaceae bacterium | reverse complement strand
ACAGCCCTCCCCATCGTGCCGCCGGCGGGCGCGGCCGCCGTCAGGGAGCTCCTGTGAGGACCGGCCTCGTTCCCACGATGGGCGCGCTGCACGCCGGCCACCGGGCGCTGCTGCGGCTGGCCCGCGAGCTGGCCGGCCAGGGCTATACGCGGGGCGATCAGCGCGACGACGCGCCGGGCGGCAGCGTGCTGGTCTCGATCTTCGTCAACCCGCTCCAGTTCGGCGAGGGCGAGGACTTCGGCCGCTACCCGCGGACCATCGAGCGGGACCTGGAGATCTGCGCCGAGGAGGGGGTCAGCGTGGTCTTCGCGCCGCCGCCGCGCGAGATGTACCCAGCCGAGCCGCAGGTCACCGTGGACCCCGGCCCGGCCGGCCGGCTGCTGGAGGGCGAGTACCGGCCCGGCTTCTTCGGCGGCGTGCTGACCGTGGTGCTCAAGCTGTTCCAGCTGACCCGCCCGGATATCGCGGTGTTCGGCGAGAAGGACGCGCAGCAGCTGACCCTGGTCCGGCAGATGACGGCCGACCTGGACCTCGGCCTGCGGATCGCGGGCGCGCCCATCCACCGCGACCCGGACGGCCTGGCCACCTCCAGCCGCAACGTGTACCTGTCGGAGTGGGAGCGGGCGTCGGCGCTGGCCCTGCCCAGGGCCCTGGCCGCGGCCTCCGCCGTGGCCAGCGCGGGGCCCAAGGCGGTGCTGGCCTCGGCCGCGATGCTGCTGGACGCGGCCAGCGCGAGCGACCCGCCGGTCGAGCTCGACTACCTGACCGTGGCCGACCCGGCGACCTTCGTCGAGGCCGGCCCGGACTACACCGGACGGGCGCTGCTGCTGGTCGCGGCCAGGGTCGGCAGCACCCGGCTGATCGACAACACCTGGCTGACCTTCGGCCAGGAAACGGCCGCGGAAACGGCTGCCGAGACCACCGCGAAGACGGCGGAGCCCGGCTCCCTGGAGAACCATGCTGCTCACGATTGACGTAGGTAACACCAACACCGTCCTCGGGATGTTCGACGCGGAGGAGGTCGTCGAGCACTGGCGGATCGCCACCGACCCGGTGCGCACCGCCGACGAGCTCGCGGTCATCCTGTCCGGCCTGCTCGGCCAGAGCGCCATGATCGACGAGCCGGACATCACCGGGATCGCGCTGTGCTGCACCGTGCCGTCCGTTCTGCATGAGATGCGGGAGATGTGCCGGCGGTACTACGGAGACGTCCCAGCGGTGATCGTGGAGCCGGGCGTCAAGACCGGCGTGCCGGTCCGCTACGACAACCCCAAGGAGGTCGGCAGCGACCGGATCACCAACGCGGCCGCGGCCGCCCACCTGTACGGCGGCCCGGCCATCGTGGTCGACTTCGGCACGTCCACGAACTTCGACGCGGTCAGCGAGCGCGGCGAGTTCGTCGGCGGGGCGCTGGCGCCGGGCATCGAGATCTCGGTCGACGCCCTGTCCCGGCGGGCCGCCCAGCTGCTCAAGGTGGAGCTGGCCCGGCCGGCCAGGGTGATCGGCAAGAGCACGGTCGAGGCGCTCCAGTCGGGGATCATCTTCGGCTTCGCCGGCCAGGTCCAGGGGATCGCCTCCCGGATGGCCGCCGAGCTGGCCCCGGACAGCCCGGACTCGGTGACGATCATCGCGACCGGCGGGCTGGCCCCGCTGGTCATCGACGAGGTGAAGATCATCGATGCCTACGAGCCCTGGCTGACGCTGATCGGCCTGCGGCTCATCTACGAGCGGAACACGGCCC
>JBOHCO010001784.1:0-2011 GCA_050698895.1 Streptosporangiaceae bacterium | reverse complement strand
TGGGGCGGCTTCGTGGACGGCGCGATCGAGAGCGGCCTGCGCGAGGCGCGGCGGGTCGCGGCCGCGCTCGCGCAGCCTGGACAGGCCGCGACCGCGCAGCCTGGGTAGGCGTGGAACGAGGTGGCACCGCATGGACCGCCCTAGTCATGAACGCGACGAGGGAGCCGTGACCGCCGATGACCGCGATGCCGCCAGGGCCCGAGAGCGACCCGGACGTGGCCGCCACCGTGCGATTGCTGCACCGTCGCCAGGGCTGGGGCCGGGCGGCCGTGACCACGTTCATAGCGTTCCTGCTGGCGGAAGGCGGAAACGCTAGCGCGCAGTCGCAGGGGACGCCTCCGCCGTCCTGGTACGAGATCATGGTCCTCGTGCTGGGCGCCCTGACCATCGTCGGCATCGTCACGGCGGTGGCGGACACGGTGATGCTGCGCCGTCGGCCAGCCGCGGTCCGGGCGCAGGCCGCCCCGCTCGCCGCGCACGACCCGAGCCGCCGACATGCCCACCACTATCCGCCCCGGCACTGGGTCACGTGGACGCTGCGCTGGATCGGGATGCTGCTCATACTCGCCGTGGCGGTGCTCAGCGTGCCCGCGGTGTTCGACGGGGCGGCCTACCTGGCCGGGGCCGGGAAAACAGTGGTCTTCGTCCCGGCCTACCACGACACGACCTGCACGCAGTACGACTGCCAGACCAGCACCGTCGGCATCCTGGAGACCGGCGGCGCCGGCGTCCAGGCGACCTGGCCCGACGTCGTCCCGCTCGGCCGGTCATTCCGGGTCCGCCAGCCGATGTGGAGGTGGGGACTCGGGGAAGCGCTCATTAACAATGACGGGATCGCCGTCGCCGCCATTCTCATCAGCCTGCTCATGGAAGGAACCGCCGTCCTGGTGGTGATCCGGCTTGTCAAGCTGGCGGGCAACTGGCGGCGGCACCGGCAGCAGCGATCGGCGCCGGCCGCCGTCTCATCTGTCTCACTGGGCTGACAGGCCAAGTTCCTCCCTGAGCCGGAGCTGAAGCCAGAGGAGCAGGCGCTCGTCGGGACTGGCCAGGGCGATCCCGGAGATCTGCTCAGCGCGCGCCAGCCGGTAACGACAGGTGTTGGGATGCACATTCAGCCGGCGAGCCGCCGCGGCGATGTCGCTGTTAGCGCCGAGGTAGGCGAGCAGGGTGCTGGCGTAAGCGGTGCCGTGCTCGGCGTCATACGACCACAGGGCGGGCCCGGCGCCCTCGTTCAGCCGGGGCGTCCCGGACAGAGCCTGGGCCAGCTCAGTCAGCGTCGCGCTGGCCCGCACGTCCTCGATGGCGGCCATGAGCGGCTCGCCCGCCTCGCCTTGCCGGCCGGCCAGCACGCGCAGCACCAGGTCAGCGTCATGACGCGAGATGACGGCGGAGCGCAGTCCGGCCACCCTGGACCCCAGTGCCGCGTGGATGGGGACCCGCAGGGCCTGCTGAGCCCGCCGGGCGATGTCGGTGACCAGGTCACGATGAGAGTGCCAGGAGTGCGCGGGCAGCAGCGCGTAGACGGTGCCATCGATCAGCGCGCAGCCGTGCCGCCCGAAGTGCGCCTCGCAGTGCAGGCTGACCAGGTCGGTGAACCGCATCGCGGCATGAGCGGCCAGGGCTCCGTCGGGCTGGCTGGAGACCACGATGAAGGCCGCGACGGCGACTGGCGCGTCCGCGTCCAGGCCCAGTTGCGGGGCGACCAGCGCCGCGCTGCCCGGGTCGGCGAGGACCCGGCGGAGCAGGTCGCCGCGCTGGTGCCGGACGTGGTCGGAGGCGGTGCGGGCGGCCAGCACGTGCAGGGCGGCGATGTTGGCCGCCTCGCTGAGCGCCTGCTCAGCGTCGGGGCCCGCAGTGCCGCTGGCGTCGACCACCCAGATCGATTCACGATCCGCATCGCGGCTCCCGTTCGGTCAGGCGTGGGACGGCAGCTCAACGGTGACTGCGGTGGGGCCTCCGGGCGGGCTGCTGATCTGCAGCCTGCCGTCGACCATCCCGACCCGCTCAGCCA
>JBOHCO010001783.1:0-4320 GCA_050698895.1 Streptosporangiaceae bacterium | reverse complement strand
TTTAGGTGCGCCCAGGTAAAGCGTGAGGGTCACGCGGCGTGATACGAGGAGGAGCTCACATGCGGATCGGCCTGATTGCCCCGCCTTGGGTGCCTGTACCTCCGCCGGCCTACGGCGGTACTGAGCTGGTCATCGACAACCTGGCCCGGGGGCTCAAGGAGCTTGGCCACGACGTCGTACTGTTCACCGTCGGCGAGTCCACCTGCCCCGTGCCCAAGGAGTACCTGTTCCGCGAGCCGCCCGCGCCGATAGGGCTGGCCGTGGCCGAGTCCACGCACGTACTGGCGGCCTACGACGCCATGGCCGACGTGGACCTGATCCACGACCACACGCTGATCGGCCCGCTCATCGCCGGCTCGCGCGGGATGACCGGGGGCCGGCGGCCGCCGGTGGTCACCACCAACCACGGGCCGTTCACCGACGAGACCAGGCGGATCTGGCGGCAGACCGCCCGGCACGCATCGATCATCTGCATCTCGCACTCGCAGGCCAGGGGGTCGGGGGAGGTGCCGGTCTCGGCGGTCATCCACCACGGCATCGACCTGGACGTCCACCAGCCCGGTCCCGGTGAGGGCGACTACGTGATGTTCATCGGCCGGATGTCGGCCGACAAGGGCGTCCACCACGCGGTGCAGATCGCCCGCAAGTCCGGCCGGCGGCTGGTGATGGCGACCAAGATGCGCGAGGCCGGCGAGCTGGAGTACTTCAACCGGGCGGTCCGCCCGCTGCTGACGGTGGACGACGAGACGCCGACCGAGATGCCGCTGCGGCGGCGGCTCGCGCTGCTCCAGGACGCGGCCGCACTGGTCAACCCGATCACCTGGCGCGAGCCGTTCGGGCTGGTCATGGCCGAGGCACTGGCCTCGGGCACGCCGGTCCTGGCCTTCCCGAACGGAGCCGCGCCGGAGATCGTGGACCCGGGCCGGACCGGGTTCCTGTGCCGCGACGAGGACGAGATGGTCGAGGCCATCGACCGGATCAAGGAGATCGACCGGGACGAGTGCCGGGGTGCCGCCGAGCGGCGGTTCTCGCTGCAGCGGATGGCCCGCGATCACGAGCGGTTCTACCGCCGGGTCCTGGACCGCGAGGTCATGGACCGGCTTCCGGCGACGGGCGAGACGCTCGTCAGCGCGTAGCAGGTCAGGTCCGGCCCGGCCGCCCGCTGAGCGCGGCGGCCGGGCCGTTGACCGCCCTGAGCAAACGCCGACCGGCTCCCACGGAGGTGGCGATGTCGCAGTTCCCGGGCGCGCAAGGCCTGGGTCCGTCCAGCCCGGCGACCCTGATCGAGGGCTCGACTTTCTGCATCAGCGAGCCGGGCGGTGACATCCTGCCCGGCCGGCCGCAGGGGCTGTTCGTGCGGGACACCCGGGTGCTGTCGCGGTGGGAGCTCACCGTGGACGGCAAGGAGCCCCAGCCGCTGTCATCCGAGCACGACGAGCCGTCCTCGGCCACGTTCCTGGCCCGCATGCCGCCACGGGCCGGCCGAGCCGACTCGATGCTGCTGGTGGTGCGCCGCCGCTACATCGGCGACGGCATGCGCGAGGACATCACCCTGCGCAACACCGCGGCCCGCACCGTCCGCTGCGAGCTGGAGGTGGCCGCCGACGCCGACTTCGCCGACCTGTTCGAGGTCAAGGGGCGGTCCAAGCCGCGACAGGCGGCCAGCGTGCACGCGGCCGACTCGAGGCTGGTCATCACCAGCGGCCGCCGCGACCGCGACCAGAAGCTGGTCATCGACCCCGACGGCGATCCGGCCATCACGGACGGGTCGCTGACCTGGCGGCTGACCATCCCCGGTCACAGCGAGCGCACGGTCAGCATCGAGGCCGTGCCGGTCAACGACGGCGTGCCGATGACGCTGCGCTACCCGCGGGGCAAGAAGATCCGGCGGGCCATCCCGGCCAAGCGGCTGCGCAAGTGGCGCCGCCGCGGGCCCCAGGTGCGCACCGCCGACCCGGCCCTGGCCGCGGTGCTCGACCGCAGCATCGAGGACCTCGGCGGGCTGCGCATCTTCGACCCCGAGCACCCCGCGCGGCCGGTGGTGGCGGCCGGCGCGCCCTGGTTCATGGCCCTGTTCGGCCGGGACTCGCTGCTCACCGCCTGGATGCTGCTGCCCTGGGACGCGGGCCTGGCCGCCGGGACGCTCCAGACCCTGGCTACGTGGCAGGGCAAGGACACCGATGCCGCGTCGGAGGAGGAGCCGGGCCGGATCCTGCACGAGGTCCGGTTCGGGCCCGCCTCGGCGGTCGCCCTGGGCGGGCGCAAGGCCTACTACGGCACGGCCGACGCCACCCCGCTGTTCGTGATGCTGCTGGGCGAGCTCCAGCGCTGGGGTTACAAGGCCAGCGTGGTCGACGCGCTGATACCGCACGCCGACCGGGCGCTGGAGTGGATCGAGCGCTACGGGGACGCCGACGGCGACGGCTTCGTGGAGTACTGCCGCAAGGCCAATCACGGCCTGGCCAACCAGGGCTGGAAGGACTCCTGGGACGGGATCAACTTCGCCGACGGCAAGATCGCCGAGCCGCCCATCGCGCTGGCCGAGGTCCAGGCCTACGTCTACGCCGCCTACCTGGCCCGGGCCGACCTGGCCTGGAACTGCGGCGACAGCTCCACCGCCCGGCTGTGGCGCAAGAAGGCCAAGCAGCTCAAGCGGGCGTTCAACGAGCAGTTCTGGCTTCCGGACCGGGGCTGGTTCGCGGTCGGCCTGGACCGGGACAAACGACCCATCGACTCGCTGACCTCCAACATCGGGCACTGCCTGTGGACCGGCATCGTGGACAACGACAAGGCGGCCGCGGTGGCCAGGCACCTCATGTCCGACGACATGTTCAGCGGCTGGGGGATCCGTACGCTGGCCGAGTCGATGGCCGCCTACAACCCGATGAGCTACCACAACGGCTCGGTCTGGCCGCACGACAACGCGATCTGCGCCGCGGGGCTGATGCGCTACGGCTACGTGGAGCCCGCCCAGCGGGTGGCCGAGGCCATTCTCGACACGGCCGAGCACTTCGGCTACCGGCTGCCCGAGCTGTTCTGCGGGTTCTCGCAGCAGGACTTCGGTACCCCGGTGCCGTATCCGACCTCCTGCTCGCCGCAGGCCTGGGCCGCGGCGGCGCCGCTGCTGATGGTGCACACGCTGCTGCGTTTCGCGCCCGAGATGCCGGCCAGCAAGCTGTGGTGCGCCCCGGCCATGCCCGAGCGCTACCTGCCGATGCGCGTCGGCGGCCTGAGCCTGGCCAAGTCCCGGGCCGCGGTGGAGATGTGGCCGACCGGCTGGGAGATCACCGGGCTGGAGGAGACCAGCGTCGAGGTCATCCCGACTCGGCGGCCGGGCCGTCCGGCCTAGCCCTAGACGGCCCTGGCGGGCGCGGCGCCCCCGGTGCGGCGGTCGTAGTAACGGTTGACGATCCAGCCCGACACGGCGAGGGCCAGCCAGAAGTAGGTCGCTCCGCGGGGGCTGACCTGGGCAATGGCAATCGAGATGCCGAACACCAGCGGCACGCGCGCCGCGCGGAGCAGGAACAGCCACTGGCTCGACTCGTCGAGGCCCTCGATCAGGCCTGCGCGCATGGCGTACCACCAGGCGAGCGTCTCGAGCAGCCCGGCGCTGCCGGCGCAGGCCGCGTAGAACACGGTGGCCGGCGCCTGGCTGTTCGACGAGGCGCTGAGCAGCTCGGTCGGGTAGGGCAGGAACGCGATGACCCCGAGGAACAGCAGGTTGAGCAGCATCAGCGGCCGGTCGATGGCCTTGATGTAGCGAAACGTCGAGTGGTGGGCCAGCCAGAACAGGGCGATCACGGCGAAGCTGATCCCGAAGCCGAGGATGCCAGGCAGGTCCTTTTTCAGCTGGTCGGCGGAGTTGAGGGTCCCGTTCAGCCGCTCGACCTGCACCGGCAGGTCCACGATCAGCAGCGTGATCGCGATGGCGAAGACCGCGTCGGTGAAAAACAGGATGCGGTCGTACTCCATGTGCCCCGCGCGCGCGATCGGGTCGGGCGCGCCGTGCACTCCGGGCCCGATCGCCGCCCGCGACCGCACCCGCAGCCAGCCTCGGCCGGCCGGCTGGCCGGAGCTGTCCGCTTCGCCCGTGTCGCCCGTGTCGCCGGTTCCGTCCGCCATGCGGCTAGTCGTCGAGTTGCTCGATGAGGATCTGCGACCCCTCCGGGGCGATCTGCTCGTAGTCGGCGGTCGTCGCGCCGCCCTCGGGCGAGCCGATCGCCGCGTTCAGCGCGTCCCGGTCGGCGAAGTACAGCTCGGCCGCCCGGTAGAAAGGCGCCCTGGTGCCGAACTTGCCGGTCTCAGCGCGCTGGAGGCCGG
>JBOHCO010001782.1:0-3664 GCA_050698895.1 Streptosporangiaceae bacterium | reverse complement strand
TGGAAGGCGACGTGGTTCATCGAGCCGACCGCGCTGAGCAGATCGCCCTGCTCGGGCCGGCTCCTCGGGGCCGAGACGCCGGGGACGCCGTCCGGTGCGTCCGGGAACCAGAAGAACGCCACGCAGTCGCCGCCGCCGCAGTCGAAGAAGAAGTGCTGTCCCATGCCGTTCGGCAGGTCGATCGTCTTGATCAATGGCATGCCCAGGACGCCGGAGTAAAAGTCGATGGTCTGCTGCATGTCGGACGAGACCAGCGCGAGATGGTTGATCCCGCCGAGCTCGAACTCGGTATTCGTCACGGTGCCTCCCTGGCTGGGGATCCCCGGCCTACTGTCGCCCCGAAGCGGACTTGACCCATATCTAGCAGGGTCGCGCACATCGCCCGCCCCGCCAAGGTCGCCTGCGGCCAGCTCGGATCATGGACCGCCGGGCCGGAGCTGGAATGGCGCCAGGGTGATCTGATCGATGTTGGGTGCCGTGTCGGAACGGAGCGGCTGCCCGATGTCGCTGCCCGAGTAGATGACCCCGACAGTTGTGCCGTCGTAGTTGTACTGCTGGTTGGCGATGAAACGGATCGTGTTGGTGCCCGGATGCAGGCTCACCGGGATCGTCGCGGTCCAGAACTGGTTCCAGTCGAAGGTGTTCGCGAAGTTGAAGTGGAAGTGGAAGGTGGGCCTGCCGTCGACGCTGATGTCCGCCGGGGCGGTCATCAGGTCCGGGTTGTAGTGGTTGGCGTTGATGCCCTGGTTGTTGGCGTAGCGGACGGTCATGTCGTAGGTACCCGCCCTCGGCGCCTGCACGGTGAACGTCAGTGAGTTCGCGGCGCCGTCGCCGATGCCCGTGACCACGCCCCCGTTGGCCTGGCTGTAGCTGTTGTCGACCGTGGCGGTGCCGGTGAGCGCGCCGTCCTCGGCCTGGTAGGTGGCGGTAGCCGCGCGGGCCGCCGGGCTGTCCGCCAGCGGCGCCACGGTCAGCTTGTCCAGCGTGAGCGGGCCGCCGGTCCCGGTGACCGTCACCTCGTTGATCCCCGCCGTCAGGTAGACGCGGTCGGCCTGGTCAAGCCAGCCCGGTGCGCCACGGCCGCTCAGCTGCCCGGCCAGCGGCAGCGCGTTCACCTCGACGCGGGCCGTCCCCGGGTTCCGGTAGCGGAAGCTCAGGTCCGAGTACCCGTCGGCGGCGGAGTAGACCCAGAAGGTCGCGCTCTGGCCGCGGGCGATATCGGCCGCGCCCGCGCCGGACTGGCCCTGGCTGCGGTAGTCGGCGCTGGCGCCGTCCAGGCTGGCCTGCTCCGCTTCATAGACGGTCTGGTCCTGCACGGCCGGGTCGATGAGCTGCAGGTCGATCTTGTTGATGATCGCGTCGCCGTTGGTCGAGGCCCCGCTGTCGCCGGTGTCAGACAGGCTCAGGTCGTGCGTTCCCGCGGTCAGGTGCACGGTCGTGGTCCCGATGTTCCAGACCGGCCAGGCGTAGGCGCACGGCAGCCAGACCTGCTGCGGGTCGCCGCCGTCGACCCGCAGGAAGACGTTGGTAGGACCGGAGACGTCATCGGCGTGGCAGTAGCTGCCGTCGAACACCGACAGCCGGTAGTCGCCGGTCTTCGGGACGTCGGCCTGGAAGGTCATGACGGTCGACGACCCGGTCCGCAGCCCGCCGACGTCATGGTCCCCGTAGGTGGCGAACCCGCCGAGGTTGTCCGGCGTGCCCTCGGTGTTGATGTTCCAGCCGCTGCCGGTGAGGGTGGCGTTCTGGGCCTCGTAGCTCTGCTGCCAGGTCGCGTCGACGGGGCTGTCCGACCCGGCGCCGCCCGGCGAGATGATCGCCTCGTAGGCGGTCATCGTGCTCGGCGCGATCGGGTCCGAGATGATCGTGCCGTCGCGGTTGTTGCCGGACGAGTCGACGGCGGTCGCGCCGCCGCTCTCGTCGAACTTGTACGACGCGACATCGCCGGCCCCTGGCTGCCCGCTGGCCAGATCGGATATCTCCGACGCGCTCAGCGCCCGGTCATAGACCTGGAAGTCGTCCACGGTCCCGGCCAGGTAGGGGTCGGCCGGGTACTGGGACCGGCCGATCCAGTTCTGGTTGGTGCTGCCGAGGTCGGACGGAGTCAGGGTCATGTTGGGGTTGGTCCCGACCGGCTGGCCGTTGACATACAGGGTCCCGGTGCTGCCCGACAGCGTCACCGCCACGTGCGACCACGTGTTCAGCGGGAGCGCGCCGGTGCCGTTGATCTGCTGCTCGCCGCCGCCGCCGGTGGTGGTGATCGCGAAACGGATCGGCCCGCCGCCTGCGCTCAGGGTGAGGAACATGTAGCCGTTCGTGCCGGTGCCGAAGTCGAAGACCCGCGACCAGGCGGTGTTGGCGGCCGGGTTGACCCAGGCCGAGATCGTGAAGTCGTGCAGCCCGCTGACCATGCCGCTGGGCAGGCTCACGTACTCGCCGTTCCCGCACAGCTTGAGCGCGTTGCCGAGCTTCCCGGCCACCCGGGCGCCGGTGGCGGTGCAGTCAGCGACGTCGCCCGGCGGCCCCGGGTTGTCGACCGGGACGGTGATCGAGCCGTCGCCGCCGACCGGGACGTCCGTGTCCAGGATCCGGGCCGGCTGAGAGGCGGCGCCCGTCATGCCGCTCCAGTTGTCGCGCAGCAGCGTGACGTGAGCCGTCCGGCCGAAGATGGCCGGGTCGATGTGCTGGACGACCAGGTTGTCCTGGCCCGCAGCCCCGCCGCCGAAGATCACCCGGGCCTGCCGTTGCGCCCGGTCCAGGGTCGCCACGCCCTGCAGCGAGTAGTTCGAGTTGCCCTGCGGTGCGGTCACCGGGACGGTGTTGCCGGTTAGCCCTCCGTACCAGTGGTACAGCCACCACTGCGCGTTCGGGATGTTGTTCTGGGCCGTGGAGTCGCTGAGAGTGCCGTTGATGTTCCAGTACGGCAGGTCGCCGTCGACCTTCGCGTCCTCCATCGCGGACAGGTACTGCACCATCTGCGCCGGGTCGGTGAGCTGATAACGAGCGCCGTACTCGTCCAGGCTCACCGGCAGGTGCGGCAGCCCCAGTGAGGTCTCCAGCGCCCGGTAGGCCGCGACGTCCGGGCGGATGGTGCCGGGAACGTTGAGCTCATGCCAGGTCACCAGGTCGGGCAGGCAGTCGTTCTGCTGGCAGAACTGCAGGAACCCGCTCATCGCGTCGGGCTGGTACTGGAAGAAGTTGGGCCCGGCGATGCGTGCCCGGGGCCACAGGCCCTTGATGAACTGGTAGGTCTGCAGCCACTCGTTCTCGAACGCGGCCAGCGTGGCGGGATCGCTCTGCAGGCCGGCGAACCAGTTCCCGTCCGGCTCGTTGTACGGGACCAGCACGATGTGGCTCGCGTACGGCGAGTTCATCGCCTGCTCGACCTCGGTGCGCATGTACCCCTGGTACTGGGCGTAGCTGGTGCGCTCGTACGGGAAGTTGCGGTAGACGTCGGTCATGTAGATCAGCAGGTCGCGCCCGCCGCTGGCGGCGAACGGCTTGGCCACCTCGAGCGCGTCCGAGCCCGGATGCTGCTGGCCGTCCTGCGCCTTGGTGTCGGTGCTCTGCAGGCCCATGCCCGCGATCAGGTTGTCGCTCGGCACGTCCTGGCTGGAAATCCCGTACAGGCTCCCGTCCGCGCCGCCGCGGAACGGTCCGGTGG
>JBOHCO010001781.1:0-5340 GCA_050698895.1 Streptosporangiaceae bacterium | reverse complement strand
GGCGACGCGGCGGGACACCCGGCGACCTTCGCCGCCTGGATGTCCAGCGCACTGCGCCGGGAGGGCCTGACCCAGGAGGCCGCCGCCCGGCAGCTGGGCGTGTCGGTGAAGACAGTCAGCCGCTGGGTCGGCGGCGCTACCGAGCCCCGGATGCGAGACCTGCGGCGGATCCAGGAAGTCTTCGGCGAAGTCCCCCTGCCCTGATACGCCAGGTAGCGCGGCCACCGCGATGGGCCGTATCCGGCACGCCGGGAATGCGGCGTCCGTGATCACGGAAAGTCATCAGAGATAATCACTGGCAACTCCGCGTAATCACTGAACTCGCTGGGAGCTGGCATGCCGGTGGCGGGCTGCCTGGGCACGCACCGGGCCGGCCCGAGCCGGCCGGCGGGAAACTTCCCGGTCACATGGTCAGATCTGTCCTGCCCGAGGCGCTGGACGCGCCCCCCACAAGTGTCCTACGGTGCTGGTATGCCGATTCAGGCCGGACGCCACCACCTCGGTCCTGAGCACGGCCAGATCGTCTTAAGAACGTTTCGTGACGGACTGGCAGCTCAGGCTGGGCATGATCTGATCATCGAGGTCTCACGATGGTCGGGTGAGCTCTCGGTGGGTGACGACCTGGCGCCGACCAGCCTGGAGGTGCGGATTGACATGGGCTCCCTCGTCGTCCGCGAGGGCACCGGCGGCCTCAAGCCGCTGAGCGACCGGGACAAGCGGGAGATCGCGGTCACGGCCCGCAAGGTGCTCTCCGCGGACCGGAATCCCGAGGCCACCTTCGCCGCGACCGACTTCACCGCCGCCGCCGGCGGCGGCGAGATCAGCGGGACGCTGACCCTGGCCGGGCGCTCTCGCCCCATCCGGCTGCGGGTCAGCGAGTCCGGCGACGGTTACGAGGCGGCGACGTCGGTGGTGCAGACCGAGTTCGGAATCAAGCCGTACTCCGGCTTCCTGGGCGCGCTCAAGGTTCGCGATGCCGTGGACGTGCGGGCCGAGGTAGCACTGCCCGATGGAGGAGAGTCGGCATGACCACCCCCGGCGAGCTGGCTAATCAGGCACCGCACGCCGGCGATGAGGTCAGCGCGCTGTTCGAGCGCCGGGAGCAGCCCGTGCGCGAGTTCGCCGACCAGGCCGCGGCGGTCGCCGCCGCCTGTCACGACATGGCGATCAGATTCCACCGCGGCGGCAAGCTCGTGGTGTTCGGCGTGGGCGGTGCGAGTACCGACGCCCAGCATGTGGCGGTGGAGTTCGTGCACCCGGTGATCGTGGGGAAGCGGGCGCTGCCCGCCATCTCGCTGACCACCGACATCGCCACGGTGACGGGGATCGCCGCCGGGGAGGGGATGGCGGCGATCTTCTCTCACCAGCTCGGCTGCCTGGCCGAGCCGAGTGACATCGCGCTCGGCATCAGCGCCGGGCCGGACGATCCCAGCGTTCTCGCGGGCCTGGAGACGGCCCATGACCTGGGCCTGCTGACGATCGCCCTGGCCCGGGCCGACGGGTCGATCGCCACCAGCAAGGCGGTCGACCACGCGCTGGTCACCAGCGCGACCGACCCGCGGGTGGTCAAGGAGGTCCACGTGACCGCCTACCACGTGCTGTGGGAGCTGGTGCACGTATTCTTCGAGCAGCCGGGAGTGCTGGGCCCGGGGGTGGTGACATGACCGCCGGCGATCTGCCTCAGGCCGCGGCGCCGGCCGCCGCCGAGTGCCACGATGAGGTGTGCATCACCTGCGGTGACACCGCGGTGCCGGTCCGGATCCTGCGCCTGCTGGAGGACGAGATGGCCGTCGTCGACACCGGCCAGGGCCCGGAGGAAGTCAGCGTCGCGCTGGTCAGCGCAGCCATCGGCGACACCATCCTGGTCCACGCGGGCGAGGCCATCGCGGTGGTGCCGTCATGAGCCAGCCGCCGGCCGGCGGCCCGGCCCCGGCAGGCTCGATCGAGTCCCTGTACCCGTTCCTGTACGCGGGCCAGACAGATATGTCCGCCGTGCTCGAGCAGGTGCGCGCGTCCACCGTGGCCAAGGCGGCCGAGGTCATCGAGCTGCGCCGGGCGGTGCGCGAGGCCGACGGGGCCCGGCTGGCCGCCTGCGCGCGGGAGATGGCCGGCCGGTTCCTGGCCGGCGGCCGCCTGCTGGCCTTCGGCAACGGCGGCAGCGCCACCGATGCCCAGCAGATCGTCACCACGTTCCTGCAGCCGGGCGGCGACGCCGCGCCGCTGCCCGCGCTGGGGCTGGCCAGCGACACGTCGGTGCTCACGGCGCTGGCCAACGACATCGGCGTGGACGTGATCTTCGCCCGCCAGATTGCCGCCTTCGGCGGCCGGGCCGACATCGCCGTGGGGCTGTCGACCAGCGGCAACTCCGAGAACCTGCTGCGCGCCTTCGACGAGGCCAGCCGCCGCGGCCTGCTCACCATCGGCATCGCGGGCTACGAGGGCGGGCAGATGGCCGAGCTCGATTCCATCGACTACCTGTTCGTGGCCCCCTCGTCGTCGGTGCACCGCATCCAGGAAGCCCAGACCACGATGTACCACGTGCTCTGGGAGCTGTGCCAGGCCGAGCTCGGCCCGCGCGCCGGGGCCGGAGCCCAGCGGGGGTCGCCATGACGAGCGGCATGCTGGTCGCGGGGATCGGCAACATCTTCCTGGGCGACGACGGCTTCGGGGTCGAGGTCGTGAGCCGCCTGGCCGGCGCCGAGCTGCCCGGCGGGGTGCGGGTCCTGGACTACGGCATCCGGGGCATGCACCTGGCCTACGACCTGGCCAGCGGGTACGAGGCGGCGATCCTCGTCGACGCGGCCCCGCGCGGCGAGGCGCCGGGCACGGTCTACGTCATCGAGCCCGACCTGTCCGCCGGGCCCGCGCACACCGACCCTGGCCCGGAGGATTCAGGCCTCGAGCCGGACCCGCCTGAGGCCGACGGGGCGCTGGCGGCCAGCCCGTTCTTCGACGCGCACGGCATGCAGCCCGATGTCGTGTTCACCATGCTCGACCAGCTTTCGCAGCAGCGACCCAGCCGGATCCTCGTCGTCGGCTGCGAGCCCGCCACCGTCGACTACGGCATCGGGCTCAGCGAGCCCGTCGCGGCCGCGGTCGACGAGGCCGTCCGCGTCGTGCTCGGCCTGGTCGCCGAGCACGCCGAGCACGACGAGCACGACGCGCCCGCGCCATCCCACCCGGCCGTCCCCGGCCCCGGTCCCTTATTAGCGGAGGAGTAGGCCCATGTGCCTTGGCATTCCCGGTGAGGTGATCGAGTTCCTTCCCGATCAGCCCGACCTGGCCCGCGTCAACGTCAGCGGAGTCAAGCGGGTGATCAACATCGGCCTGCTCGTCGATGATCCGCCCCAGCCCGGCGAGTGGGTGCTCATCCACGTCGGGTTCGCCCTGTCCAAGATCGACGAGGACGAGGCCGCGGCCGCGCTGTCGTTCCTGGAGGGGATCGGCCAGGCCTACGAGGACGAACTGGCCGCCCTGCAGGACTCGCGGATCGAATAGGAGCTGACCGATGCGATTCGTCGACGAATTCCGGGACGCGGACAAGGCGCACGCGCTGTCCGCGAAGATCACCGCGCTGTGCGAGCCCGGGCGGCCGTACAAGATCATGGAGGTGTGCGGCGGGCACACCCACACCATCTACAAGCACGGCCTCGAGGACTACCTGCCCGAGCAGATCACGCTGGTGCACGGTCCTGGCTGCCCGGTCTGCGTGATCCCCATGGGCCGGGTGGACGACGCCATGGCCCTGGCCGCCCAGCCCGACGTCATCATGACCTCGTTCGGCGACATGATGCGGGTGCCCGGCAGCAACGGCTCGTTCTTCGACGCCAAGGCCCGCGGCACCGACATCCGGATGGTCTACTCGCCGCTGGACTCGCTGAAGATCGCCCGCAGCAACCCGGACAAGCGGGTGATCTTCATGGCCATCGGCTTCGAGACCACCGCGCCGTCCACCGCGATGACCGTGCTGCGCGCCGCCGCCGAGGGCCTGGACAACTTCGCCGTCTTCTGCAACCACGTGACGATCGTCCCGGCCATCAAGGCCATCCTCGACTCGCCGGACCTGCGGCTGGATGGTTTCCTCGGCCCCGGCCACGTGTCCACGGTCATCGGCTGCCGGCCCTATGAGTTCATCGCCCGTGACTACGCCAAGCCGGTCGTGGTGGCGGGCTTCGAGCCGCTGGACATCCTCCAGTCCATCTACATGCTGATGCAGCAGCTCGCCGAGGGCCGGGCCGAGGTCGAGAACCAGTACGCGCGGGTCGTGCCGTGGAACGGCAACACCGTGGCCCTGAAGGCCATCGGCGAGACCATGGAGCTGCGGCCCTACTTCGAGTGGCGGGGCCTGGGCTTCATCTCGCACTCCGCGCTCAAGGTCCGCGAGGAGTACGCCCGCTTCGACGCCGAGCTGCTGTACTCCGTGCCCGGTGTCCGGGTCGCCGACCCCAAGGCCTGCCAGTGCGGCGAGGTGCTCAAGGGCGTGCTCAAGCCGTGGGAGTGCAAGGTGTTCGGCACCGCGTGCACCCCCGAGACGCCGATCGGCACCTGCATGGTCTCCCCCGAGGGTGCCTGCGCCGCCTACTACAACTACGGCCGCCTGACCCGGACCAGGGTGAAGGAGGCGAGCACGTCATGACCGCCGGCAGCGCGGGCTGGGTGGAGGAGGCCCTGCGCGCGCACGACGAGGCCCAGCGCGACGAGGCCCAGCGCGACGAGGCCCAGCGGCAGGAGCAGCGACCCGAGCGCAAGGGCTCGCCCCAGCCGCTGCCCGGCACGGTGCGCGAGGAGATGGTGCTCGACCGCATCGACCGGGCCCGCCGGGCCCGCCCGCGGGTCAAGGAAGAGCGGATCACCATGTCGCACGGCGCGGGCGGCAAGGCGACGCAGACCCTGATCGAGGCCATCTTCCTGGACGCGTTCCGCAACCCGCTGCTCGAGCCGCTCGAGGACGCCGCCCGCCTGCTCGTCAACGGCACCGGCATCGCGCTCACCACCGACTCCTACGTGGTGTCCCCGCTGTTCTTCCCCGGCGGCGACATCGGCGACCTGGCCGTCAACGGCACCGTCAACGACCTGGCCGTCTCCGGAGCCACGCCGCTGTCCCTGTCGGCCGCGTTCATCCTCGAAGAGGGCTTCCCCATCGCCGACCTGACCCGGATCGTGGCCTCGATGAAGGCCGCGGCGCAGCGCGCCGGGGTCAGCATCGTCACCGGCGACACCAAGGTGGTGGAGCGGGGCAAGGCCGACGGCTGCTACATCAACACCGCCGGGGTCGGCGCGGTCGCGCCCGACGTGGCCCTGGGCGTGGCCACCGCCCGGCCCGGCGACGCCATCCTGGTC
>JBOHCO010001780.1:0-6679 GCA_050698895.1 Streptosporangiaceae bacterium | reverse complement strand
GGCTCGCCCCGTGCTGGCCGCCCGCCCCGGCCCCGGGCGGCCGGGCACCGGGGCCCTGGGCGGACTGATCCCGGCCCTGCGCCGCGATCACCGACACCGCGGCCACCGCCGCCACCGCCCAGGCGGCCATCGCGAGCAGCGCGATCCGCCGACCGCCAGGTCCCGCCGCGGGCACCGGCGAGTCCGTGCCCGTGCCGGGCGCGGCACCGTCGGCCGTCATGCCACCCCCCTGGCCGTCAACGCGGGCCCCGGCGCTAGACCTGGACCACGACGGGAATGATCATCGGGCGGCGGCGGTAGTTGTCGCTCACCCAGCGTCCCGTCGTGCGGCGGATCATCTGCCGCAGCTGGTGGACCTCGCTGATGCCGTCGGCCGCCGCGCGGGCCAGGGTCTCCTCGACCAGCGGCCGGACCTCGGCGAAGGCCGTCTCGTCGATGCCCGAGCCGCGGGCGTGGATCTCCGGGCCGGCCACCAGCTTGCCGTTGGTGGAGTCGACCACCACCACGACCGAGACGAAGCCCTCGTCGCCCAGGATCAGCCGGTCCTTCAGCGACGCCTCGGTGATCTCGCCCACCGACATGCCGTCCACGTAGACGTAGCCGCACGGCACGCTGCCGGTCACCGCGATCTTGCCGTCGACCATGTCCACGACCACGCCGTCCTCGGCGATCACGATGCTGTCGGCGGCGACCCCGGTCAGCGCGGCCAGGTCGGCGTGCGCCTTGAGGTGGCGCCACTCGCCGTGCACCGGCACGAAGTTGCCCGGCCGGACCAGGTTCAGGACGTAGAGCAGCTCCCCGGCGGGCGCGTGGCCGGACACGTGCACCAGCGCGTTGCCCTTGTGCACCACGTGCGCGCCGAGCCGGGTCAGCTCGTTGATGATGCGCGACACTGCCGTCTCGTTGCCCGGCACCAGGGACGAGGCCAGGATGACCGTGTCACCCTCGGCGATCCGGATCGGGTGATCGCGGGCGGCCATCCGGGACAGCGCCGACATGGGCTCGCCCTGCGACCCGGTCGAGATCAGCACGATCTGGTCCGGCGGCAGCTCCTCGGCCTCGCGCATGTCGACCAGCAGGCCGCCAGGGACGCTCGGCACCCGCAGGTAGCCCAGGTCACGGGCCACGCCCATGTTGCGGACCATGGACCGGCCGACCAGCGCGACCTTGCGGCCGTGGGTGGCGGCGGCGTCCATGGTCTGCTGCACCCGGTGCACGTGGCTGGCGAAGCAGGACACGATGATCCGCTGCTGGGCGCCGTCGAAGACGTCGTCCAGCACGGGCCCGATGGCCCGCTCGCTGGTCACGATGCCCGGCACCTCGGCGTTGGTCGAGTCGGCCAGCAGCAGGTCCACGCCCTCGGACCCGAGCCGGGCGAAGCCGCCCAGGTCGGTCAGCCGGCCGTCCAGCGGCAGCTGGTCCATCTTGAAGTCGCCGGTGTGCAGCACCACCCCGGCCGCGGTCTTGATGGCCACGGCCAGGGCGTCGGGGATGGAGTGGTTGACGGACAGGAACTCCAGCTCGAACGGCCCGAACGTCTGCCGGCCGCCGGCCGTGACCTCCACCGTCTGGGGCGAGATCCGGTGCTCGGCCAGCTTGCTGTCGACCAGGGCCAGCGTCAGCCGCGAGCCCACCAGCGGGATGTCGGCCCGCTGCCGCAGCAGGTAGGGCACGGCGCCGATGTGGTCCTCGTGGGCGTGGGTGAGGACCAGCGCCTCGATCAGGCCCAGCCGGTCCTCCAGCGCGGAGAAGTCCGGCAGGATGAGGTCCACTCCGGGCTGGTCGGGCTCGGGGAACAGGACGCCGCAGTCCACCACGAGCAGCCGTCCGGCATGCTCGAAGACGGTCATGTTCCGGCCGATCTCGCCGAGGCCGCCCAGGGCGATCATGCGCAGGCCGCCGTCGGGCAGCGGCGGGGGCGGGGGCAGTTCTGGATGCGGGTGGCTCACCGGATCTTCACGCCGCCAGCGTTGAGGTCCTGCCGCAGCTGCTCGATCTGCGCCGGAGTGGCGTCGACCAGCGGCAGCCGGGCCGGGCCGCCGGGCAGGCCCAGCATGTTCAGCGCGGCCTTGGCCATGATCGCTCCCTGGGCCCTGGTCATGCCCCGGTAGACCGGGAGCAGCTCGCGGTGGATGGCCAGCGCGTCGGCTACCCGGCCGCTGAAGTAGGCCTCGATCAGGTCGGCCAGCCGGTCGCCGATGACGTGAGAGTGCACGCTGACGAACCCGCAGGCGCCGATGGACAGCCAGGGCAGGTTCACCGGGTCATCGCCGCAGTAGTAGGCCAGGCCGCTGCGGGCCATGACCTCGGAGCTGGCCAGCACGTGCTCCTTGGCGTCCTTGACGGCCACGATGCGCGGGTGCTCGGCCAGCCGGACCAGCGTGTCGGTCTCGATGGCCGTGGCGCTGCGGCCGGGGATGTCATACACCAGCACCGGCAGCCCGGTCGCGTCGGCTACCGCGGTGAAGTGCGCCACCAGGCCGGCCTGCGGGGGCTTGTTGTAGTAGGGGGTCACCACCAGCAGCCCCGTGGCGCCGGCCTGCTCGGCCGCCCGGGCCAGTTCGCAGGTGTGCGCGGTGTTGTTGGTGCCGGCTCCGGCCACCACGGGCACCCGGTCCCCGACCGCTTCGATGACCACGCGCAGCAGCCGGTCCTTCTCGGCGTCGCTGGTGGTCGGCGACTCGCCGGTCGTGCCGCTGATCACCAGGCCGTCGTTGCGCATGTCCGTGACCAGGTACTCGGCCAGGCGAGCCGCACCGTCGTAATCGACCGCCCCGTCGCCAGTCATCGGCGTGATCATGGCCGTGAGATTCCGGCCGAACGGGGCGGGCGGGCGGGCGCTCTCCCCCCCGGCGGGCGTCGCTGTAACAGTCATGTACCGAACGCTACCGGGCGCGGCACCCGCCTGGTACTGCCGGCGCGGTCACGTAGCCCGAACGGGCCCCGAGCCCGGGCAAACTAAAGACGCGGCGACGTGAGCTCGGGGGTACCCACGCCGCCGACGTCTGTCTCATTATCGCCCGCCATTGCACATCGCGTTACTCGTTGAGCGCAATTCGTTAAGACGGCTCACCCCGATCGATCCCATCGTTCCCATCGATCCCGCTCGTTCCGCGTGTCGCTACCGGGCTGCCGGCCCGGCCCCCGTCAAAATAGGACGAGGCCCCTCCATGTATGAGAGGGAGGGGCCTCGACGGTCTCGCGACGGCCGGCCGTCCGGAGCCTTCCGGCAAGCCCGGCTGGCCGGCGCCGCGCGACCGCCACCGGCACCGGGCCCCCGTCGGGCTGGGCCGGTCTCCCCGCCCGCCCGCCGTTCCGGAGTTGCCTCCGGAGCGGGCCCGCCTCAGTGGTGACAGCCGTTCTACTGCCAATCGGCGAGCCGGCACAAGGCCTTGACCGCACAATTTATCGCCATTTTCGCTGTCCACACCACTATCCACAGCTACCGGGAAGTTGTCCCCCGCGGCGCCGACTTGTCAGCAGGACTGTCCACAGCCCTGGCCACAGGCCCCGGCAGGACCCGGCCGGCTGCGGTACGCTACCGGAGTCCTGGCCTGCGCCAGGACGGCGCTGCCCCAGCGAAGCCGGTGAGATCCCGGCGCTGTCCCGCAACGGTGATGCCTCCGCGATGATCGCAATGACTGCGATGACTGCGATGATCGCGCGGAGGACGAGCCCGGACGCCTGGCCAGCGCCGGCGGCCTGGCCTCGGAGGAGGGGCAGTCCGCCTGGTCCCGGCGCGCCGCGGGGACGCGGGACCAGCTGTCCAGGTCATCCTCCACGAACCGAGGAGGGTGATCCATGCGGGCTTCTCACCGGCGCGCGGCCGGCCTGCTGGCGGCCGCGGTCCTGGCCATCGCCTGCGCCGCGTGCGGCTCCTCCGCGCCAGGCGGCGGCGCGGCATCTGGCAGTAACGGCTCTGGCTCCCTAACAAAGGGGACCAGCGGCGGCACCTCCGGCGGCCTGCAGTCTTCTGGCTTTCCGGTCACGGTGCAGGCCGCCAACGGCCGCGTGCACGTGGGCGCCCGGCCCGGCGCGATCGTGTCGCTGTCCCCGACGCTGACCGAGATGCTGTACGCCATCGGGGCCGGCGGCCAGGTCAAGGCGGTCGATGAGGACTCCGACTACCCGCCGCAGGCGCCCCGGACCAAGCTCAACGGCTTCCAGCCCAACCTGGAGGCCATCGTCGCCATCAAGCCCGACCTGGTGGTGCTGTCGGACAACACCAACGGCCTGGCCCGGCGGCTGGCCGGGCTGTCGGTGCCGGTCCTGGTGCTGCCGCCGGCCACGGCCCTGGCCCAGGTCTACGCGGAGATCGACGAGCTGGGCCAGGCCACCGGGCACCTGCCCCAGGCCCGGCACGAGGCCGCCTCGATCGCCGCGGGCATCCGCCAGATCGTGGCCGCGGCGCCGCACCACGGCAAGCCGCTGACCTATTACTACGAGCTGGACCAGACGTACTACTCGGTGGCCTCGGACACGTTCGTGGGCCGGCTGCTGGGCCTGCTCGGCATGAAGAGCATCGCCGACACCGCCAAGGGCGCCGCGTCGTCGGGCGGCTACCCGCAGCTGTCCTCGGAGTTCATAGTCCGGGCCAACCCGGACTACATCATCCTGGCCGACACGGTGTGCTGCCACCAGGACGCGGCCACGGTGGGCCGCCGCCCCGGCTGGGCCAGCCTGGCGGCGGTCAGGGACGGCCACGTGATCGGGCTCAACGACGACATCGCCTCGCGCTGGGGGCCGCGGATCGTGGACCTGCTGCGGACGGCGGAGACGGCGATCGCCCGCGCCGGGAAGCACTGAGGGCCGCGGCCCATGGCGACGTCAGCCAGCGCCCCGGACCGCCCGCCACGTGGCGGCCAGGCCGGGCCCGACCCGGCGGACCGGGGCGAGCCGGGCAGCGCAGCTGTTACGGATGGTGCTGAGGACCAGGCTCGTGCCGCTGAGCCGGCTGAGGCGGCCAGCGCGGGCGAGGCGTCCGGGCCGGCGCCGCGAACGGGGCGGCCGGGGCGGGCCATCGTGGTGGCGGTGGTGGTGCTGGCCGCGGCGATGGTGGCCGGGGTGTGCGTGGGGCCGGCCGCGCTGTCGCTGCCGACGGTGCTCGACGCGCTGCTGGCCCGGCTGCCCGGCCACCCGGGCGCCGGGGTGCCCCCGCTGGACAGCGCGATCGTGTGGCAGATCAGGCTGCCGCGGGTGGTGCTGGGTGCGCTGGTCGGCTCGATGCTGGCCGGCGGCGGCGCGGCCTACCAGGGGGTGTTCCGCAACCCGCTGGCCGACCCGTACCTGCTGGGCGCGGCCGCGGGCGGCGGCCTGGGCGCCACGATCGTGATCGTGGCCGGGGGCAGCGCGAGCCTGCTGCCGCCGGCGGCGTTCGCGGGCGCGCTGGGGGCGGTGGCGCTGACCTACCTGCTGGGGGCCGGCGCCGGGCCGGCCGGGGCGCGGGGCGGCGCGGCGCCTGGCGTGGGCGGCAGCACGGCGTCGATCCTGCTGGCCGGGATCGCGGTCGCGGCCATGCTCACCGCCATCCAGACCTACCTTCAGCAGCAGCACACCAGCACCCTCCAGGGCGTCTACGCGTGGATCCTGGGCGGGCTGTCGCTGGCCTCATGGCCGGACGTGACGCTGATCATCCCCTACGTGGTGGTCTGCGCGGTGGCCCTGCTGGCCCACCGGCGGCTGCTGGACGTGCTGCGGGTGGGCGAGGCCGAGGCGGCCAGCCTGGGGGTGCACGTGGGCCGGCTGCGGCTCACGGTGGTGATCGCGGCCACGCTGGGCGTGGCGGCGGCGGTGGCGGTGAGCGGGCTGATCGGCTTCGTGGGCATCATCGTGCCGCACATCGTGCGGCTGACGGCGGGGCCGAGCTACCGGGTACTGCTGCCGGTCTCGATGATCGGCGGCGCGGCGTTCCTGGTCCTGGCCGACATCGCCGCCCGGACCGTCCAGGCCCCGGCCGAGGTGCCCATCGGGGTGATCACGGCCGCGGTGGGCGCGCCGTTCTTCCTGTTCGTGCTGCGCTCCCGGCGGGCCCGGCAGGACCTGTCGTGATCGGCCTGACCGGGTTGACGGTGCGCTACGGGTCCGCCGTGGCGCTGGACGGCGTCACCGCGCAGGTGCCCGCGGGCCAGTGGCTGGGCCTGATCGGCCCCAACGGGGCCGGCAAGACGACCCTGCTGCGGGCCACCGCCGGGCTGCTGGGCGCCGAGGGCCAGATCAGCGTGGGCGGCGAGGCCATCAGCGGGCTCGGCCCGCGGCGGCTGGCCCGGCTGATGGCCTACGTGCCGCAGCGGCCGCAGTTCCCGCCGGACATGACGGTCAGCGAGTACGTGCTGCTGGGCCGGACCGCGCACATCGGGTACTTCCGGGTCGAGACGGGCGCCGACCGGCGGGTCTGCGCCGAGGTCATCGACCGGATGGAGCTCGGGCCGATGGCCGGGCGGGCGCTGCGGACCATGTCGGGCGGCGAGCTGCAGCGGGTGGTGCTGGCCCGGGCGCTGGCCCAGGAGGCCCCGGTGCTGCTGCTGGACGAGCCGACCAGCGCGCTGGACCTGGGCCGGCGGATGGACGCCCTGGATCTGATCGACGAGCTGCGCCGCGAGCGCGGGCTGACCGTGGTCTCGGCCATTCACGACCTGACGCTGGCCGGGCAGTTCGCTGACCGGCTGCTGCTGCTGGCCCT
>JBOHCO010001779.1:0-3917 GCA_050698895.1 Streptosporangiaceae bacterium | reverse complement strand
GGCGGTATTTACTGCGGTAAATTCAATATTGCCGTAACAATTATTAACTGGCAGAGTCGCGGTATGGCGGAAAGAGGAATCAGGCTATTTAATAACCGCAGTAAATCTAAATCCGAATCTGAATACCAGAACACTGGCGGTGCGGAGCGCCGCAACGGGCGGCTGTACCTGACCGGCCTGGGCGTGTCGGTGATCGGCGACAACGCCCTGTCCCTGGCGGCGGGCATCTGGGTGAAGTCCCTCACCGGCAGCAGCAGCGAGGCGGCCCTCGTGTCGGTGTGCGTCTACGCTCCGACCCTGGCCGGACCGCTGGCCGGCATGGCGGCCGACCGGGTGCGCCGCCGCCGGTTCCTCATCTGGCTCAACCTCGTCTCCGCCGCGCTGGTCCTGCCGCTCCTGGCGGTCAGCGGACCCGGCTCGATCTGGATCATCTTCGCCGTCATGACCTGGTACGGCCTGCACCTGACGCTCTCCGACCCGGCCGAGAGCGCGCTCTTCGCCGTCATGCTGTCCCGTGAGCTGCGGCAGGAACTGAACGGGTGGAGCCTGGGGCTCCAGGAAGCCGGCCGGCTCGTGGCGCCGCTTTTCGGTGCGGGCCTGTTCGCCCTGGCCGGCGGCGGGACGGTAGGCGTCGTCGACGCGATCACGTTCGTGATCGCCGCGGTGATGCTGTCCCGTATCCGCCTGCGGGAAGCCAGGCCAGTGCCCGAGCCGGGACACTGGCGGGCCGACCTGCTGGCCGGATTCGCGCACATCCGCCGCACGCCGCAACTGCGCCGGCTGCTGCTGGCCGCGTCGGTTCCCATGAGCTTCTCCGCCGTGCTGGTCGCCGCCCAGTACAGCCTCGTCCAGGGCGTCGGCGAGCGGCCCAGTTTCCTGGGCGTATTCAGCGCCGGGCTGGGCGCGGGCTCGATCGTCGCCAGCATGGTCAGCGGCCGCTTGCTGCGGTCGGCGGGCGAAAGGCGGCTGGCCGTCCTGGGCATGGCCAACTTCGCCCTCGGCAATGCGCTGCGCGCGACCGGCTGGCTTCCGCTGGCGATAGCGGGCTCAGTCGTGCTCGGGTTCGCGCTGCCCTGGCTGTTCCTGGCCCTGCTGAACCTCGCGCAGCGCTGCACCCCGCCGGAACTGCAGGGCCGGGTGTCCGCCGCTGTCATGCTCGTCTTCTTCGGCCCCCAGGCGCCTCTCCAGGCGCTGGGCGCCCTGGCCATCCGCTACGCCACCTACCGGCAGCTCTGCCTGGCCGGCGCGGCCGTCGCCGTGGCCACCATGATCGTCTTCACCCGGGGCCGGGTGAGCCGGGCGGGCTGCTGAGGGTGGCCATCACGGCGTACTGGCAGCATGGCGTGGTCGATGACCGCACCTGCCTGGTGGCGGCCTGGTAGGCCGACATGTGCTCGCCGGTGCCCTGATAAAAGAGCCACCTGCCGTCCGGGGACCATGCGGTCACTGACAGCAGGAAGCTAGCCGACGAGGGGACCGCTACCGGCTTGGTGTTCCGGCCGGTCAGGTGCAGAACATAGACCCGGCTGATGCCCTGGCGGCCGGGCGGTATCACGGCCGCGGCGGCCATCATCCGGCCGGTCGGCGCGATCTCGCTGAGGGACCAGGCCCAGTTGCCCCCGTGAGCTGGCGCCCATCCGGTCGTTCCCGGCGGGGCCAGGAACCGCTTCAGCCTGCCGGTGACGACGTCGAGCACCCGCATAGTCCGGCAGGCGTAATAGCCGAAATTCCCTCCGTAGCTCAGGCCCTGTGCCGTCCCATGGCCGGCGCAGTTGCTGCCGTAGGCGACTAGCCGCGGGCTGACCGCGAAGCCCTCGGCGGCCGACGAATGGGGCAGCGGTCTGGGCGCGGTACCGGGAGTCCACAGCCAGTAGGGACCGCGCACCTCGTTATCGCGCGGCTCCAGGAGCAGGCCAGCGTCCGTTCCGGCGATCAGCTGAGTTCCGCCGGGCAGGTTGATCGGCGGTCCGCGTCGCCCGCCGGACACCGGGACGGACCGGATCCTGACGGCCGCGCCCGGCTGCTCGGAGCCCTGCTCGAGCCAGACGTCGCCAGGGCTGGCGGAGGGAGCAAACGCCTGGGCCTTCCCGAGCACCAGCGTCTTGCCGGTGACCGCGCTGGTGGCCCGGACGCTGCTGTTCAGGACGTAGACGATCCAGCCGGCTGCCACCATGACCGGCTGATACTCGCCCGGGTCGACCACCGGAACCGCTCGCCCGAGCCGCCCGGTGCGCAGGTTATCGAGGGCGATCGTGCCGTCCTGGCCGGAGCCGGCCGGCCACATCAGGACTGTCGTGTCGATGCTGGCCGGGATGGAGCCGGATACCTGCGGCCGGGCCGGGTGGCCGGCGGCGGGCCGGGGGCGGACCGCCCGCCGGGGCCCGCCGGCGCCGTGCAGGCCGGCCAGCGCCCCGATCGCCGACGCGAGCACCACCGCCAGCGCAACACCGGTAGCCGCGTAGCGCCTGCGCTGGCGCCGCCGGGCCTCCTTGATGAGCGCCTCGAGGTCGGGATCCCCGGCGGGCGCCACGGCGGTATTCGTCATCGCCCGCTCCTACGACACTTGCTCGATGATCTCGGCCAGCTCGGCTGGCTGGTACCCGCAGTGCCGGGCCAGCGCGACCAGTTCGCGCGCCTTCGCCATCACGGCGCTGCGCTCCGGCCCGATACCGCTCACCGTCACGCCTCGCCCGCGGCGGAACTCGACCAGCCCCTCATCCCGCAGCGTCCGCAGCCCCCGGAACACGGTGTTGGCGTTGACGCCCAGCACCGCGGCCAGGTCCCTGGCGGGCGGCAGCCGCTCGCCGGTGCGCACCTCGCCGTCGGCGATCGCCCGCCGGATCGCCGCTGCGACCTGCTCGTGCAGCGGCACCGGGCTCGAGTGATCAATCTTCACGATGGGACTAGTGCTAGTCACATTGGCATCATAGCGGCTGGTCCCGGAAACGGCGACGGCCCGGGCCTGTGACCAGGCCCGGGCCGTCGCCGTTGCTGCGGGTGCTAGCTACGTGAGCTAGCTCCCGACTGTGTAGGCGTAGGCGAAATCGTGGAAATCGGAGAAGGACGTCCCGAACCCGATGGCGGGCTCAGTATCGGTCAGGTCCGTCGAGTCGAAGACGCTGAGGGTGCCGCTCACGGGGGTGCCCGCAGCTGCCGTGGGCGACAGCGTCGCGGTCAGCGTCCCGGTGGCCCCGGGCGCCAGCTCGACCGGCGTGGCGGTGGCACCGCCAGTGATGTCGTTGCCCGTCGGCTGCAGGAAGAAGAGCCCGACGTGGTTCGTCGTGTTCTTGACCCGCACCGCGATCGGGACGCTGGCGCCAGAGGCGACGGTCGTCGACGCTGACGTGGGAAGACCGGTCTCGGTAACCGGCGCGAGCCGGTTGTAGGAGAGGACCCCGGAGACGGTGTTGTTGAATACTGTCCCGTCGGTCGTGGCGCCCTGCATCACGTCGATCTCCCACAGGCCGGGCTGGGGATCGGGGGCGATCAGCGAGGCGTTTCCGGTCGGGTTGTCGGGCGTCGGCGTGGTGTCGGTGGCTGTGACATCGATATTCCCTGACTCGGTGATACCAGGCTCCAGGTCGGCCGGCGAGAACAGGTAGTAGTACACCGGGTCGTCGGCGGCGTGGTCCGGCGCGCTGAACGAAATGTCGAGGTCGTTCTCACCCGGGGGCACGTTCACATAGAACGTCCTGAGCTGCCCGGATTGGCGAGATACCGAGCTGGTCAGTGTGGCGGTGAACGAGCCACCGCCCGACGGGATGATGGTACGCCGGGCGATCGGCACCGAGGTCTGCACCCCCCCGAACGGCGTCGTGAACTGCACCGACTCGGGGGCATCGCCGTGAGTCCGGTTGAGAGCGATGCTGAGGGGCACGCTCACCGTGCTGCGCGGCGCGATCGTGATGGGGCCCGAC
>JBOHCO010001778.1:0-8312 GCA_050698895.1 Streptosporangiaceae bacterium | reverse complement strand
GGCGACGCGGTCGAGCGGGTCTCCACCGAGTTCGGCGAGCTGACCTTCTACGTGCGCCGCGAGAAGCTGCTCGACGTGGCGGCCCGGCTGCGGGACGAGCCCACGCTCGCCTTCGAGCTGTGCCTGGGCGTGTCCGGCGTGCACTACCCCGCCGACGCCGGCCGCGAGCTGCACGCGGTCTACGCCCTGATGTCGATCCGGCACAACCGCCGGATCCGGCTGGAGGTCACCGCGCCCGACGCCGACCCGCACATCCCCTCGCTCATGTACCTGTATCCCACCTGCGACTGGCACGAGCGGGAGACCTGGGACTTCTTCGGCATCGTCTTCGACGGGCACCGGGCCCTGACCAGGATCGAGATGCCGGACGACTGGAAGGGACACCCGCAGCGGAAGGACTACCCGCTGGGCGGCATCCCGGTGGAGTACCGCGGCGCGACCATTCCGCCGCCGGATGAGCGGAGGGCTTACGAATGACCGCTCCAACCTATTCGACGGGGGGCTCCGGGGGGTCGTCCTCCCGGGACGACGCAGCTTACGACGCGCAGGCCGAGGACGACGCCGAGGAAGGTCGCGTCTATACCGTCGCCGGCGAGGACTGGGACGAGGTCGTCGAGGCGGCCAGGGACGCCGCCCGCAACGGCGAGGAGCAGCTCGTCGTCAACATGGGCCCCCAGCACCCGTCCACGCACGGGGTCCTGCGGCTGGTCCTGACGCTGGACGGCGAGACGGTCAAGGAGGTGCGGCCGGTCATCGGCTACCTGCACACCGGCATCGAGAAGAACATGGAGTTCCGCACCTGGACGCAGGGCACAACGTTCTGCACCCGGATGGACTACCTGTCCCCGCTGTTCAACGAGACCGCCTACTGCCTGGGCGTGGAGAAGCTGCTCGGCATCACCGATCAGGTCCCCGAGCGGGCCACCATCATCCGGGTGCTGCTGATGGAGCTGAACCGGATCGGCTCGCACATGATGGGGGTCGGCAGCTTCGGCCTGGAGCTGGGCGCGACCACCGTGGCCCTGTTCTGCCTGCGCGAGCGGGAGAAGACCCTCGACCTGCTCGAGCTCATCACCGGCCTGCGGATGAACCACGCGTTCATCCGGCCCGGCGGGGTGGCCCAGGACCTGCCGGCGGGCGCCGTGGAGCGGATCCGCGAGTACGTGGCCATCATGCCCGCGCTGCTCGGCGAGATCCGGTCGCTGATGGACGCGGCCCCGGCCTACCTGGCCCGGACCGTGAACATCGCCTACCTCGACCTGGCCGGCTGCATGTCCCTGGGCGTCACCGGCCCGATCCTGCGCGCCACGGGCCTGCCATGGGACCTGCGCAAGAGCCAGCCCTACTGCGGCTACGAGACCTACGACTTCGACGTGCCGACCCGAGACACCTGCGACGTGTACGGGCGGTACATCATCCGGATGGACGAGTGCGACGAGTCGCTGCGGATCATCGAGCAGTGCCTGGACCGGCTGTCGGGCCAGCGGCCGGCCGACGACCCGGTGATGATCCAGAACGCTAAGATCGGCTGGCCCGCCCAGCTGGCCCTGGGCCCGGACGGGATGGGCAACTCGCCCGACCACATCGCGCACATCATGAGCCAGTCCATGGAGGCGCTCATCCACCACTTCAAGCTGGTCACCGAGGGCTTCCGGGTCCCGGCGGGCCAGGTCTACGAGGTTGTCGAGTCGCCGCGCGGCGAGCTCGGCTGCCACGTGGTCAGCGACGGCGGCACCCGGCCCTACCGGGCCCACTTCCGCGACCCGTCATTCACCAACTTGCAGTCGCTCTCCGCCATGTGCGAGGGCGGCATGGTCGCCGACGTGATTTCCGCCGTGGCCAGCATCGATCCCGTGTTGGGAGGCGTGGACAGGTAATGTCGCTGACCCAGGAGGCGCGCGCCCGGCTGGAGCCGGACGCCGCGCGGATCATCGGCCGCTACCCCAAGACGCGGTCGGCGCTGCTGCCGCTGCTGCACCTGGTGCAGGCCGAGGAGGGCTTCGTCTCCGAGGACGGCATCGAGTTCTGCGCCGAGCAACTCGGGCTGACCCGTGCCGAGGTCACCGCGGTGACCTCCTTCTACACCATGTACAAGCGGCGGCCGCCGGGCGAGTTCCACGTCGGCGTCTGCACGAACTCGCTGTGCGCCGTCATGGGCGGGGACGCCATCTTCGCCGATCTCCAGGAGCGCCTGGAGATCGGCAACGACGAGACCACCGCCGACGGCAAGGTCAGCCTGGAGCACCTGGAGTGCAACGCGGCCTGCGACTACGCGCCGGTCGTGATGGTCAACTGGGAGTTCTTCGACAACATGACCCCGCAGTCGGCCAGGGACCTGGTCGACGGGCTGCGCTCGGGCGCTGAGGAGAAGCCGACCCGCGGCGCGCCGCGGCTGTGCACCTGGAAGCAGGCCTCGCGGATCCTGGCCGGCTTCCCCGATGACCAGGCGGCCGGTGGCCACACGGCCGGCGCTGCCTCGCTGGCCGGGCTGCGCAAGGCCAAGGAGCAGGGCTGGAGCCCTGATAACGGAGGACAGTCGTGACGACGGTGCTCACCCCGGAGCTCACGGCCAACTGGGACGAGCCGGACTCCTTCACGCTGGAGGGCTACCGGCGCGACGGCGGCTACCAGGCGCTGCCCAGGGCGCTGGCCCTGGAGCCCGACCAGCTCATTCAGACGCTCAAGGACTCGGTGCTGCGCGGCCGTGGCGGCGCGGGCTTCCCCACCGGACTCAAGTGGGGCTTCATTCCCCAGGGTGACGGCAAGCCGCACTACCTGGTGGTCAACGCTGACGAGTCTGAGCCCGGCGCCTGCAAGGACATGCCGACGCTGCTGAACAACCCCCACGCCCTCATCGAGGGCATGGTGGTCGCCGCCTACGCCATCCGGGCCAGCCTGGCCTTCATCTACGTGCGCGGTGAGGTGCTGCACGTCATCCGCCGGCTGCACAACGCCGTCGCCGAGGCCAGGGCGGCCGGGTACCTGGGTACCGACATCCTGGGCACCGGGTTCGACCTGGACATCGTGGTGCACGCCGGCGCGGGCGCGTACATCTGCGGCGAGGAGACCGCGCTGCTCGACTCGCTCGAGGGCTACCGCGGCCAGCCCCGGCTCAAGCCCCCGTTCCCGGCGGTGGCCGGGCTGTACGCCTGCCCCACGGTGGTCAACAACGTCGAGTCCATCGCCACGGTGCCCTACATCGTCAAGCACGGCGCCGCGGAATTCGCCGCCATGGGCACCGAGCGATCCAAGGGCTTCGGGATCTTCTCGCTATCCGGCCACGTCACCACGCCGGGCCAGTACGAGGCCCCGCTTGGCACCACGCTGCGCGAACTGCTCGGCCTGGCCGGCGGCATCCGGACCGGGCACCGGCTGAAGTTCTGGACGCCGGGCGGTTCATCCACGCCGCTGTTCACCGCCGAGCACCTGGACGTCCCGCTGGACTACGAGTCGGTGGCCAAGGCCGGGTCCATGCTGGGCACCCGCTCGATACAGCTGTTCGACGAGACCACCTGCGTGGTCCGGGTCGTGCTGCGCTGGAACGAGTTCTACCGGCACGAGTCGTGCGGCAAGTGCACGCCGTGCCGGGAGGGCAGCTGCTGGGTGGTGCAGCTCCTGGAGCGGCTGGAGCGCGGCGATGGCACCGAGGCCGACATGGAGAAGCTGCTGGACATCTGCAGCAACATCACCGGCCGGGCGTTCTGCGCCCTGGGCGACTCGATCGAGCCATCGATCAAGTCGTCGATCAAGTTCTTCCGGGATGAGTACCTGGAGCACCAGCGGCAGGGCGGCTGTCCCTTCGACCCGGCTGCCTCGACCTTGTTCGCGATGGAGACTGCCTGATGACCGTACCGGCGAGCGAGAACGCGGGCGGCGAGGTCGTCCGGCCGGCCGGCGGCGTGACCGTCACGATCGACGGTTTCGAGATCACCGTGCCCAAGGGCACCCTGGTCATCCGCGCGGCCGAGCAGCTCGGGATCCAGATCCCGCGGTTCTGCGACCACCCGCTGCTCGAGCCGGTCGGCGCCTGCCGGCAGTGCCTGGTGGCGATCGAGGGCCAGCCCAAGCCGCCGGCCTCCTGCACCACGGTCTGCACCGACGGCATGGTCGTGCACACCCAGCTCACCTCGCCGGTGGCGGAGAAGGCCCAGCGCGGCATGATGGAGCTGCTGCTGGTCAACCACCCGCTTGACTGCCCGATGTGTGACAAGGGCGGCGAGTGCCCGCTCCAGAACCAGTCCATGTCCACCGGCGACGGCGAGACCCGGTTCTACGGCACCAAGCGGACCTTCCTTAAGCCCGTCGCGCTGTCGGCCCAGGTGCTGCTGGACCGCGAGCGGTGCATCCAGTGCGCCCGGTGCACCAGGTTCGCCGACCAGATCCCCGGCGACCCGCTGATCGACCTGTTCGATCGCGGCCCGCAGGAGCAGGTGGGCGTCGCCGAGGGAGTCCCGTTCGACTCTTACTTCTCCGGCAACACGGTGCAGATCTGCCCGGTCGGCGCGCTCACCGGCGCCTCCTACCGGTTCCGGGCCCGGCCGTTCGACCTGGTGTCCACGCCGAGCGTGTGCGAGCACTGCGCATCCGGCTGCCGGCAGCGCACCGACCACCGTCGCGGCGCGGTCACCCGGCGGCTGGCGGGCGACGACCCCGAGGTCAACGAGGAGTGGAACTGCGACAAGGGCCGGTGGGCCTTTACCTACGCCACTCAGCCCGACCGCCTGGTCTCGCCGCTGGTCCGGGACGCCTCCGGGGTGCTGGTGCCGGCCTCCTGGCCGGAGGCCCTGTCGATCGCGGCCCGCGGCCTGGCTGAGGCCAGGGGGAGCGCGGGCGTGCTCACGGGCGGCCGGCTGACGCTGGAGGACGCCTACGCCTACGCCAAGTTCGCCCGGCTCGCGCTCGGCAGCAACGACATTGACATGCGGGCCCGGCCGCACTCGGCCGAGGAGACGCGCTTCCTCACCGACCACGTGGCCGGGCGCGGCGGGGTCAGCTACGCCCGCCTCCAGCAGGCCCCCGCGCTCCTGCTGGCCGGGTTCGAGCCCGAGGATGAGTCGCCGATCGTGTTCCTGCGGCTGCGCAAGGCGGTCCGGGCCGGCACGCTGACCGTGTACTCCATGGCCGCGCTGGCCAGCAAGGGCCTGGACAAGCTGTCCGGCGTCCTGCTGCCCACCGTGCCCGGCCGCGAGGCCGCCGTCCTGGACGCCATGGGTGCCACCGCCGACTCCGACGACACCATGGAGGGCGCCAGCGCGGGCGCGGTCCGCGCGCTGCGCCAGCCGGGCGCGGTCATCGTGGCCGGCGAGCGGCTGGCCGAGGTGCCGGGCGCGCTGTCGGCGGCGGTGCGGCTGGCCGAGCGCACCGGGGCCAGCCTGGCCTGGATTCCGCGGCGGGCCGGCGAGCGCGGCGCCGTCGAGGCGGGCGCGCTGCCCAGCCTGCTGCCGGGCGGGCGGGCCGTCACCGACCCGGCCGCGCGGGCCGAGGTGGCCAGGGCCTGGGGCGTGGGCTCGCTGCCGGCCACCCCCGGCCGCGACACCGGGGAGATCCTGGACGCCGCCGCGACCGGACAGCTCTCGGCCCTGGTCGTCGCCGGGGTGGACCCCGCCGACCTGCCCGATCCGGCCGCTGCGCTGGCGGCGCTGGCGGCGGCCAGCTTCGTCGTGAGCCTGGAGCTGCGGGTCAGCGCGGTCACCGACCGGGCCGACGTGGTGTTCCCGGTCGCCGCGGTGGCCGAGAAGGCAGGCACGTTCGTGAACTGGGAGGGCCGGCCGGGGACCTTCGGGCCTGCGCTTCGCGTCCCCTCGGTCCGGTCCGACCTGCAGATCCTGGCCGCCGTGGCCGACGAGATGGACGTGCACCTGGGCCTGCCCGACGACGTCACGGCCCGCCGCGAGTACAGCGCGCTGCGCCGTAGCGCGCCCGCCGAGACGGCCAGCCCGGCGGCATGGGCGACCTCCGGCGGCCGGCACGCCGCGTCGTCAGCGGGGGCGGGTCAGGCGCTGCTGGCCACCTGGAATAGTCTGCTCGACGGCGGTCGCATGCAGGACGGCGAGCCGAACCTGGCGGGCACGGCGCGGCCCACCGTCGCCTGGCTGTCGGCGGTGACCGCGGCCGAGGCGGGTGTGGCCGCGAACGGCAAGGTCACCGTGGCCACCGACCGCGGAACTGTTACCGTCCCCGTGGAGATCGCCGACATGCCGGACCGGGTCGTCTGGCTGCCGACGAACTCCGCGGGCTGCCCTGTCCGGCGTGAGCTCGGCGCCGGGCACGGCACCCTAGTCACGTTGAGGAGCGCGGAATGACAGTCCTGGCCGGGTCAGCCAGCACGGCTCCCGCCCACGGCCCGACGCTCGCGGACTTCGGGCTCGACCCGTGGTGGCTGATCCTGCTCAAGGTCATCGTGATCTTCGTGTTCCTGGTCGTGGCCACCCTGCTGGCCATCTGGGCCGAGCGCAAGGTCATCGGCCGGATGCAGAACCGGTACGGCCCCAACCGGGCCGGCAAGTACGGCCTGCTCCAGTCGCTGATGGACGGCATCAAGCTGGCGCTGATGGAGGACATCATCCCCCGCGGCGTGGACAAGCTGCTGTTCGTGATGGCCCCGGCGGTGGCCGCGATCCCCGCGTTCATCAGCCTGGCCATCATCCCGTTCGGCCCCGAGGTCTCGATCGCCGGCCATCACACCCCGCTCCAGCTCTCCGACCTGCCGGTGGCCGTGCTGCTGGTGCTGGCCATGAGCTCGATGGGCGTCTACGGGATCGTGCTGGCCGGGTGGTCGTCGAACTCGCCCTACTCGCTGCTCGGCGCGCTGCGCTCGTCGGCCCAGGTGATCAGCTACGAGATCGCCATGGGCCTGGCGTTCGTGCCGGTCTTCCTGTACGCGGGGTCCCTGTCCACCAGCCAGATCGTCCAGTCCCAGGCCAACGGCGGCGAGTTCCACCTGTTCGGCGCCATCCTGCACTACCCGTCCTGGTTCGCGATCTTGCTGCTGCCGTCGTTCCTGATCTACATCATCACCATGGTCGGCGAGACCAACCGGCTCCCGTTCGACCTGCCCGAAGGCGAAGGCGAGCTGGTCGCCGGATACCACACCGAGTACTCATCGCTGAAGTTCGCGCTGTTCTACCTGGCCGAGTACATCAACATGGTCACGGTCTCGGCGCTGGCGGTCACGCTGTTCCTGGGCGGCTGGCGAGCCCCGTGGCCGATCAGCGTCTGGTCCGGGGCGAACTCCGGCTGGTACCCGCTGCTGTGGTTCCTGGGCAAGCTGGTCCTGTTCATTTTCTTCTTCTTCTGGCTGCGCGGCACGCTGCCCCGCATCCGCTACGACCAGCTCATGGCGCTGGGCTGGAAGGTGCTGATTCCGGCCGCGCTGGCCTGGGCGCTGATCATCGCGACGCTGCGTGTCTGGCGGCGCCAGGGCGGCAGCACCGGGGTGTACGTCGTGGCCGGCCTGACCGTGGCCGCGCTGCTGGCGCTCTGGATCGGCTGGGAGGTCTCAGCCCAGCGGTCGGCCAGGGCGGCCGAGGCCGAGGAGGAGAGTGCGGCCGAGCACGAGCGCGAGCACGGGCCCGCGTTCCCGGTCCCGCCCATGGACCTACCGCACTACCACGGCATCGGCCCGGGCGTCACCGGCCTGAGCCTGGAGCCGCCCGCCGCGGGTCCCGAGGACTCCAGCACGAGGGAGGTCACCGGTGCCTAGCTTCCTGGACCCGGTTAAAGGGTTCGGCACCACCTTCAAGACGATGTTCCAGAAGGTGGACACCGTCCAGTACCCGGAGGAGAAGAGGCCGACCGCCCCCCGGTTCCACGGCCGTCACCAGCTCAATCGCTGGCCGGACGGGCTGGAGAAGTGCATCGGCTGCGAGCTGTGCGCCTGGGCCTGCCCGGCGGACGCCATCTACGTGGAAGGCGCCGACAACACGCCGGACGAGCGGTTCTCGCCCGGCGAGCGGTACGGCCGCGTTTACCAGATCAACTACCTGCGCTGCATCCTGTGCGGGCTGTGCATCGAGGCGTGCCCGACCCGGGCGCTGACCATGACCAACGAGTACGAGCTGGCCGACGACAGCCGGGAGAGCCTGATCTGGACCAAGGAGCAGCTCGTCGCCCCGCTTCAGCCAGACATGGAGGCGCCACCGCACCCCATGCGGCTGGGCGAGGACGAAGAGGATTACTACCGGCTCGGCGCCATGCTCGCGGCCGCTAACCAGGCGGACGCGGAGGCGCCGGGCGCCAGCACGGGCGCCCGGCGCGATGATCATCAGTCGGGAGCCTCGCAGTGAATCATCCCATCGTGGTCGCGGCGGCCG
>JBOHCO010001777.1:0-8585 GCA_050698895.1 Streptosporangiaceae bacterium | reverse complement strand
GAGTTCCCGCTGACCGTGGCACCGGTCAGCGCGTCGGTAGCGACCGAGATGAGGATCCCGAGGCCGCCGCCCTCGCCGGTGGCCTCGCCGCCGCCGCTGGCCGTGGCACGAGCCGAGTTGCCGCGGGCGACGCCGCCGTACACGGCGTGGCCGTCCTGTGAGGTGGCTTCCCCCAGGCCGCCGGAGTCCACGGCCGCCGGGCCCGCGCCCGCGGTCGTTGCCGTGGCCTTGTTGCGGGTGATGGTCGTGCCGGTGACCGCGTCCATGCTGGTGGAGTCCGCCTCGCCCGCGCCGCCCCCGTCCGCGCTGGCCCCGCCGTCCGCGCTGGCACTGCTGGCACTGCTGGTGCTGGTGTTGCCGCTGATGGTGTCGGAGGCCAGCGCGGTCCGGCCGGCGGAGTAGATGCTGCCGATCCCGCCGCCCTCGGTGGCGGCGGAGCCGCCGGCGGTGCTCGTCGCCGTGGCCGTGTTCCGGGTGACGCTGGTGCGGGTCACCGAGGTGTCAGAGACCGGGTTCTCGAAGGTGGCGTCGGAGCTGATGCCGCCGCCGACCGCTGCGGCGCCGCCGTCGGCCGTGCTCGCGCTGACGGAGTTGGCGCGGACCGTGCTGCGGGTGACGGTCAGGGTGCCGCCGTCGGCGTTGAACACGCCGCCGCCGATGGCGAACACGTCGCTGTCGCCGCTGGCCGTGGCGCTGACCTGGTTACCGCTGACGCTGACATCGTCGAGCGTGAGGGTGCCCTGGTTGTAGACACCGCCGCCGGCGACGGCCGCGGCACCCTCGATCGGGGCGGCAGTGCCCGTGCCGCCGGTGATCTTCAGGCCGCTGACCGTGGCGGTGACGCCGGGGGCGACGGTGAGCACGCTGCCCGAGCCAGTGCCCTTCAGCACAGTCGCATCGGGGCCGGCCCCGGTCACCGTGAGGTTCTCGGTGACGGCCAGCAGGTCGGCGGCGGTCTTCAGGGTGTAGGTGCCGGCCGCGATGCTGATCGTGTCGCCGGGCGCGGCCTCGCCGATCGCGGTCATGACCTTCGCGCACGGCGTGGCCCGGCTGGCCCCGCACGGCGCGGCGGCGGCTCCGTGCGGGGCCACGTACCATGCCGCGCTGGCCGCGCTGGCCGCGCTGGCCGTCCCGGTGGCCGACGCCAGTCCGGCCATGGTCAGTCCGGCCGCCGCCGTCCAGGCGAGGGCGCGGGACTTTCGCAGGGGGTTCATGAAAAGCTCCCTTTCCGTCCTGACCGGCCCGCTCACCGGTCACTCCCGATGCTTCCTTCAGGCCAGGGCCGGTACCAGGCACATGGCCCCGACATCACCAAGACGTCACCCCGACACACCCCGACACAAGGCGTCCCCAGGTGCTCGACAAGCTTCGGCAGGTGCTCTTCATGTACGGGCGGCGCGGTCAGCGGCGGCCCGGGGCTCGGCCGCCGGTGAGCAGGTGATCACCATGGGCGGGTGCACGCGGCGCAGCAGGTCGTGCTGGGCGTCCTCCCCGATCTTCTCGACGAGGTGCCGCTGAGCCGACGTCGTGGCGCTGAGGTAATGATCGCCCTCGACGGCCGGGGTGTGGTTCGGGTCCGGCCTGGACCTCACACCCTTCTGTAACCCCCACCGTTAGAGATCTTTATATTATGCAGGCAAGAAAATAATCTGGCCGGAGACTGGCTCCCAGAATAAGCCAATTCTAGATCAAGGCGGTGCCGCTGCGCGGCCCGCGTCCGAAGCTTACCGCGCCGGGGATTGGCTCTGGGCGGCCGCTCGGTACGCCCGCGCCGTCCCGTACCACAACTGGCTACAGTCCTCCTATAACGGAGCGAAGCGGCCACGGCTCCGGCGAGAGTTGCCTATCAGGGCGGCTGACGCAGGTCGCGGCGGCGGGCGATCGCAATCAACGCTTACCCGCACAGCCTCGAACTCGGCACGTTCGCGGAGACCTGGAACGGGTCCCACTGGACCGTGCGGACAGTGCCGAACGGCAAGAATGATGCCGACCTGAACGGCGTGAGCTGCCGCAGCGCGCACTTGTGCGTGGCGGTCGGCGCCATCAAGGCCGTTCCCCCGACCGGCGACGATTACGTCCCGGTTGCCGATCACTGGAACGGCAGCGCCTGGACGCAGGCCAGGCCGCCGGCCGGCGCCAGGACCGGTAATCTGGCCGCGGTGGCGTGCTCGGACACCACGGCGGGCACGGCGGTCGGCTCGTCCGCGAAGGGCGGCGGCGCCCCGCGCCCGCTGGCCGATCACTGGAATGGCTCGGCCTGGAAGATCCAGCCGGTTCCCGTGCCGGCCGCGGGCGGCGGCCAGCTGACCGCCGTGGCGTGCCCCGCGGCGGATGCCTGCCGCGCGGTGGGCAGCGACAACAAGGGCCCGTTCTCCGAGGTCTGGAACGGCTCCCGCTGGCGCGCCCAGGCGCCGTCCACCGTCTCGGGCGAACCGTCCGCCGGACTGGATGCGGTGTCGTGCGTCTCGGCCACCGACTGCGAGGCGGCAGGCGATGCCGGGGTGAAGGAAGGGCCCAGCCCCGGCGCTAGCCCGGCCCTTGGCCGGCCGGGCCGTCGCGCGCGGCGCGATACGCGGGCACCCGCCTCGATCATGGCCTGCGCGGGCCGGGATCACCGATGGGGATGGTGACAATTGAGGTGAAGCGCGACAGGGTTATGGCTAACCCGCCGGATCCGAGGACAGGGGTCGCATGCCAGACATCCTGAGCGCCTACGCCGCCAGCCAGCCCGACAAGCTCGCGGTCATCGACGACCGCGGCGACGAGGGCATCACCTCGTGGACGTACGCGGAGCTGGAGACGCAGGCCAACCGGCTCGCCAACGCGCTGGCCGAGCTCGGGGCGGGCCCGGGCCAGAAGGTCATCTGGTGCGGGCCGAACTCGCTGCGGATCGTCGCGGTGATGGCCGCGGCCCGCAAGATCGGCGCGGTGGCGGTGCCGCTGAACTACCGGCTCACGCCCGAGGAGGCCCGGTACATCATCGGGCACGCCGACGCGCCCATCGCCTACGTGGACGCGGAGTACGCCCACCTGATCGCCGGGCCGGACGGGGCGCCGGACAGCCTTCGCCACGTCATCGTGTTCGGCGGCGCGCCGCCGGCCGGGCTGGCGAACGGGCTGGCGGGCGGTCCGCAGGTGCTGGGCGAGGACTTCGAGGCCGCGGCGTCCGCCGAGCCGCCGGCCCACGAGCCCGAGGGCATGTCGACGATGATCTACACCTCGGGCACCACCGGCAAGCCCAAGGGCGCGCTGCGCAAGCGCACCGACGAGGGGCTGGTCCTGGGCCTGATCGGCCTGATCGGCTACACCCCGGACGACGTCTACCTGACCACCGGGCCGCTGTACCACAGCGGGCCCAGCGCGTTCATGACCATCGGCCTGGCGCTCGGCCAGACCGTCGTCGTGCAGCGCCGGTTCGAGCCCGAGGACTGGCTCCGGCTGGTGGACAAGTACCGGGTCAGCTCGACGTTCTCCGCGCCCACGCCGGTCCGGATGGTGTGCGCGCTGCCCACCGAGGTCAAGGCGCGCTACGACCGCTCGTCCATGAAGCGGATGCTGGCCAACGCCGCGCCGTGGAGCTTCGCGCTCAAGGAGGCCTACCTGGCCGACTTCCCGGCCGACTCGCTGTGGGAGATCTACGGCTCCACCGAGCTGGGCGTGAACTGCGTGCTGGAGCCCGCCGACCAGCTGCGCAAGCCGGGCTCGTGCGGCAAGCCCGCGCCCGGCAACGAGATCCGCCTCCTGGACGAGATGGGCCAGGAGGTGACCGGGACCGGGCCGGATCACCCCGGCGAGCTGTTCGTCCGCTCGACTGGGGTGTTCAGCGAGTACTACAAGCAGCCCGACAGCTACGAGGCGGCCCGGCAGGGCGACTTCCACACCGTGGGCGATATCGCCTACCGGGACGACGAGGGCTACCTCTATATCTGCGATCGCAAGACCGACATGATCGTCTCAGGCGGGATGAACATCTACCCGGCCGAGATCGAGGCCGCGCTGGAGCAGCATCCGGCCATCTACGACGTAGCCGTGTTCGGCATCCCGTCGGACGAGTGGGGCGAGCTGGTCCACGCCACCGTGGTGCTGGCGCCGGGCGCGACGCTGTCGGCGGAGGAGGTCACGGCCTACGCCCGCGAGCACCTGGCCGGGTACAGGACGCCGCGCTCGGTGGAGTTCACCGGCGAGCTGCCGCGCACCGGCTCGGGCAAGATCCTCAAGCGCGAGCTCCGCGCCCCGTACTGGGCCGGCCAGGCCACTCAGGTCGGCTAGCCTCAGCCGGCCGGGCGGGCGGCGGGCGCGACCAGTTGCTCCAGCAGGCCGATGAGCTGATCCCGCTCGGCCGCCGAGAGCGAGGCCAGCATCGCGTCCTGGGCGGCGGCGATCGCGGCGTCGAACCGGAGCAGTGCCTGCGCCCCGGCCCCGGTGATGGTGACGCTGTTGCGCCGCCGGTCGTCCGGGTCGCGCTCCCGGCTCACGTAGCCCGCGCGCTCCAGGTCGTTGAGTATCGCCACCATGTCGCTGGGGTCGATGCCCAGCCGCCGGCCGATCTCGGCCTGCGCGCCGGGCCCGAACTCCTCCAGCGTGGCCAGCACGCCGTAGAACCCGCGCCGCATCCCGGCCTCGAACAGGCGCTCCTGGGTCACCCGCTCGGCCTGCCGGGCGGCCCGCCCGAGCAGCCAGAACGCGGTGCCCTGAAGCCGTCGCGGCGCGCGGCCCTGATCGTGCTCACAGGACCCATCGGAGATCACCTGGCCAGTCTAGCCATATCCGTTGGCCGGGCCAACGATCCTTTGTTATCGTTGGTCAAACCAACGTTGGTGCAAGCAACGTTTCACGAGCCAACGTTGGCTCACCCAAGGGATTGGAGCACAGATGCGGCGCGTGCGCTACTACGAGTTCGGCGGCCCCGAGGTCCTCAAGATCGAGGAGGCCGACATCCCGGTGCCGGGCCGCGGTCAGGTGCTGGTCAGGACCGAGGCCGTCGGGACCAGCTGGGTGGACACGGCCTTCCGGCGCGGGACCAGCCCGCTCGGCCGCCCGTCTCTGCCGGGCAGCCCGCACGGCGACGTGGTCGGCACGGTGGAGGCGGTCGGCGAGGGGGCGGACCCGGCGCTGGCCGGCCAGCGGGTGGTCGACCTGGTCAACCCGGACGCCTACGCCGACTACGTGCTGGCCGACGCGGACTGGCTGGTCCGCGTGCCGGCCGGGGTGGACGCCGGGACGGCGAGCGTGCTGGACATGCCCGCGCCGGTGGCGCTGCGGGCGCTGCGGACCGGGCAGCTGGCGGCGGGCGAGACGGTGCTGGTCCACTCGGCGGCGGGCAGCATCGGGCACCTGGCCACCCAGCTGGCCCGGATCGAGGGCGCGGGCACCGTGATCGCCACGGCCAGCTCGCCGGCCAAGCTGGAGTTCGCCCGCGAGCACGGGGCCGAAGCCGGGGTCTGCTACGCCGACCCGGACTGGCCCGACCAGGTCCGCGCGGCCGCGCCCGGCGGCGTGGACGTGGTGCTCGACACCATCGGCGGCCAGGTCACCGCGCAGAGCATGGACCTGCTGGCCCCGTTCGGGCGGCTGGTCTTCTACGGCGCCGCCAGCGGCGAGCTGCCCGAACTGCCGGTCGCCCGGGTGCTGTCGCTGCGCTCGATCTCCGGCTTCGGGCTGCTGGCCTGGCGCGCGGCCCGGCCGGTCCAGGCCCGGCAGGAGATGGCCGAGCTGACCGGGCTGGCCGCCGGGGGCCGGCTGCGGGCGACCGTGCAGGCCACTCTGCCGCTGGAGGAAGCGGCCGGGGCGCACGCGCTGCTGGAGGACCGCGGCCGCCTGGGGCGCGTGCTGCTGGTTCCCTGAGGCCGGGCTCGCTGAGGCTGAACTCGCTGGGGTCAGCCCGGCCCTAGTCCCGGCCGGCCGCCGCGAGCAGGTGCGGGACCAGCCGGGCGGTGACCTCGGCGGCGTTGCTCACGTTGGCCAGGTGAGACGCGCCCCGCACCACCCGCAGCCGGGCGCCGGGAACGGCCGAGGCGATCGCGGCCCCGTGCCAGGGCGGCGTGGCCGGGTCCTCGGTCCCGGCGATCACCAGCGTGGGCGCGGTGATCGAGCCCAGCACCGGGCGCAGGTCCATGGCCGCGATGGCCTGGCAGCAGCCCGCGTAGCCCTCGTCGGCCGTGGCGGCCAGGCCGGCCACGAACGCCTCGGGCACCTCGGGGTGCGCGGCCTGGTAGGCCGGGGTGAACCAGCGGCTCACCACCAGCGCCGCGATGGACCCGGTGCCGGCCGCCCGCACCGCCGCGGCCCGCTGCGTCCAGCCCGCGGCGGGCGGCAGGTAGGCCGACGTGCAGGACAGGCCGAGGCCGGCGATCCGGTCCGGGGCATGCGCGGCCAGCCACATGCCGACCATGCCGCCCAGCGACACGCCGCAGTACAGCGCGCGCCGGACGCCGCGGGCGTCGAGCAGGGCCAGCACGTCCCGGCCCAGGTCGTCGAGGGCGTAGGGGCCGGGCGGGGCCGGCGACTGGGCCGGCGGCGCGCCGTGGCCGCGGTGCTCGTAGCGCAGCACCCGGAAGTGCCGGGCCAGCACCGGCACCGAGAGCCCCCAGCAGTCCCGGCTGGTGCCCAGGGAGTTGCCGAGCACCAGCACCGGCGCGCCGTCGGGGCCGTCCAGCGCCGAGGCGGCCAGGGGCACCGGATCAGACGGCACCGGATCAGACGGCACCCGATCAGACGGCACCCGATCAGACGGCACCCGATCAGACATCGAAGAACACGGTCTCCTGGGGGTCCTGCAGCCGGATGTCGAACCGGAACCGGCCGGGCCGGCCGCCCGGCTCCGGAGTCGCGATCAGCGTGCCCCGCCGCTCCGGGTCGACCGTGGCCAGCACCGGGTCGGCCGCGTTGGCCGCCTGTTCGTCGGCGAAGTAGATCCGGGTCACCACCCGGTCCAGCAGCCCGCGGGCCAGCACCGACACGTCCAGGTGCGGCGCCTCGGCGCCGCCGCTCCGGCCGGGGAACGGGCCCGGCCGGAGCGTGACGATGTGATACCGGCCCTGGCCGTCGGTGGCGCAGCGCCCGAACCCCCGGAAGTGCGGGTCACCCCCGCCGCGCGGGTCGTCGGGGTGGGCGAAGCTGCCGTCCGGCGCGGCCTGCCAGGTCTCGACCAGCGCGTCAGTCACCGGGGCGCCCGCGCCGTCCAGCACCCGGCCGCCGATCGTGATCGCGCCCGGCGTGGCCGGGTCGACCACGTCGGGGCCGTCCGGCCACGGCAGCCCGATGGACAGGAACGGGCCCACGGTCTGGGACGGGGTCAGCCCCGGGCTCACCGGTGCTCACCCCGCTCGCTCTCCCGCTCGAACGCGGTAGCCTCACGGCCGCGCAGCACGATGTCCCACCGGTAGCCCAGCGCCCACTCCGGCTCGGTCACCTCCAGGTCGAACCGGCAGACGAGCCGCTGGCGGGCCTTCGGGTCGGGGACGGAGTTGAAGATCGGGTCCTGGGCGAACAGCGGGTCGCCGGGGAAGTACATCTGGGTCACCAGGCGCTGGGTGAACGCCCGGCCGAACAGCGAGAAATGAATGTGCTGCGGCCGCCAGGCGTTGAGGTGGTTCTTCCACGGGTAGGCGCCGGGCTTGATCGTCACGAACCGGTACCGGCCCAGCGAGTCGGTCATGCACCGTCCCGCGCCGTCGAAGTTGGGGTCCAGCGGCGCCGGGTGGTCGTCCACCCCGTGCGCGTACCGGCCCGACGCGTTGGCCTGCCAGATCTCGACCAGAGTGTCGGGCACCGGCCGGCCGTCGGAGTCCAGCACCCGGCCGGTCAGGATCATCCGCTCGCCCAGCGGCTCGCCGACGTGCCGGTTGGTCAGGTCGGCGTCGCCCGCCGTGACCCGCTCGGCCCCGAGCAGCGGCCCGGTCACCTCGGTCAGGCCGTGCGGCAGCCGGACCGGCGCGCGCTTGGGCGAGCGCAGCAGCGTCGACCGGTACTCCGGCGTGTTGAGCGGCGGATCGACTCCCACGGGCCGTTCGTACGAAGGCAGCGTCAGGCCCTCGGTGGTCGGGTGGCCCGTGGTCATGGGCTTGCTCCTTCGGTCGCAGGTTCCGCGGCGACCAGCGCTCGCAGCGCGCTGAGCTCGCCGGGGCCGGGGGCCGGTATCTCGGCGAGTCGCGCGGACACCTGCAGGTCCCAGCCGGTCTTGCTCTTCACGTCCGGTACTGACACCCCGGGATATACCCCCGTTAGAACAAACTCGCAGGTAGCCGGGTCTGGCTCGAGCACGCCGAGGTCGGTGATGATCCGCTGCGGACCCGCGCCGGTCAGGCCCAGGCGCTGGCGGGCGCCCGGCCCGTCGCCGAATCCGACCGAGGTCACGAAGTCGACCCGCTCCACGAACGCCCGCAGGTTCTGCCGCAGCACGACGGTCACCTCACGGCACGACGCGGCGATTTCCGGGGCGCCGCCGGCGCCGGGCAGGCGCACCTTGGGCTTGGCGTAGTCGCCGATGACCGTGGTGTTGATGTTGCCGAACTTGTCGATCTGGGCCGCGCCCAGGAACCCGAGTTCGATCCGGCCCGGCTGGATCCAGTAGTTGAAGATCTCCG
>JBOHCO010001776.1:0-5684 GCA_050698895.1 Streptosporangiaceae bacterium | reverse complement strand
CCTACCCGATCAGGCGCCGGTCAGTGCCGCCGCCCAGGTCGGCGATCCAGGACTCGGTGACCTTGAGGTCGGTGCGGGTCTCGGCGACCAGCTCCCGGCGGTCCTTGCCCTTGATGGCCAGCTGGCGCGGCGTCTCGCTGGCGGTCAGCCGCAGGGCCAGGGCCGGGCACATGTCCACGGCCTGGCGGGCCTCGCGCTCCAGCCACGGCGGCACGGGCATGTCCAGCGGCACCGGGTAGCCCTGGCGGTCGAGCTGCACCAGCTCGGGCACCAGGTGCGCGCACAGGCCGTGGCCGCGGCAGCGGGTCCAGTCGATGGACAGCCGGTGCTCGGCCGGGCCGGCCGGCATGGGCAGGACGCCGCGTACGGGCCGGCCGCAGGTGCCGCGGAACAGGTGCGCGGTGAGGTCCTCGGTGAGCACGTCGAGCGCGGACAGCACGAACCGGAACACGCCGTCGGGGTGCGAGCACGCGCCCCGGCCGCGGACGGCGGCGGCGGCCCGGCGGGCAGTGTCCAGGGCGTCCAGCCCGCCGGAGCCGTCGGCCACGGCGGCCAGCGACCGGGCGATGCCGGGCAGGCCGAGCTTGCACGGGCCGCACTGGCCGGACGACTCGCCGGCCAGGTAGCTGGCGACCTTGGCCACCTCGCCCATGGCGCAGGTGCCGGAGCCGAGCGGCAGGATGATCCCGGCGCCCAGCGTGCCGCCGGCGGCGGTCATGCCGGCCCGGCTGACCGGCACGTCGTACGCCGTCTCGGTGGGCAGCCACATGCCGTGGTAGCCGCCGACCAGCACGCCGTCCTCGGGGGTGGCCCCGCACAGGTCGAGCACCTCGCCCAGCGGCAGGCCGGTGGGCACCTCGACCACGGCGGGCCGGGACACCGAGCCGCCGACCGACAGCAGCACGGTGCCGGGCTCGTCCTGGGTGCCGGTGGAGGCGAAGGCCTCGGGGCCGAGCGTGGCCAGCAGGGCGATCTGCGCGAACGTCTCGGCGTTGGACAGCAGCGTGGGGCGGTTGTCGACGCCGCTCTCGCTGGCCCGGGTCTTGCGGCCGCTGGGCAGCGCGGTCCGGCCGTTGATGGCATTGACCAGCGCGCTGCTCTCGCCCGAGACGAACCGCTCGGGCACCTGCACGACGATCAGCATCTTGCGCAGGTCGGGCTCGGTGCTGACCAGCGAGGTGACCCACTGGGCCATCTCACGGTCGGCGACGCCGATGACGATCTCCTTGGACCGCAGCGCCCAGGCGACGACCAGGGCCCCGCCCAGCACGAGGTAGGGCGACTTGCGCAGCAGCGTCTTGTCCTTGAGGCTGCCGGGCTCGCCCTCGGTGGCGTTGATCACGACCACGCACTGCCGCTTGCGGGCCCGGGCCGAGGCCACGGTGGCCTGGAGCTTGCGGGCCACGGGGAAGGCGGCGCCGCCGCGGCCGCGCAGGTCCACCTGCTGGGCCATGGCGATGAGCTGGTCAGCGGTGAGCCGGGGCAGCTTGCCGAAGATCGCCTGATAGGCGTTGAGGTCGATGTGCTGCACTCGGTCGAGGCCAGCGAACAGCCGCGCCTGCCCGATGGACAGGGTCTGCGGCGCTGGCGGCGCGGGGGTCACTGGGCCCCGCCGCGCGATGGCATCCACTCGCCGGGCGGCGTCCACTCGCCTGGTGCTGACCAGTCACCAGGGTTGGCGTCGTCCGGCGTGGTCCAGCCCTCGGGGGTGGACCAGTCACGTGGCGCGATCCAGCCGCGCGGGGTGGTGGTTTCGCCCGGTGTGGCCCAGTCACCGGGCGTGGTTCGCTCTCGTGGTGCGGGCCAGTCCGGTGGTGGCGGCTGCCCGCCCGGGCCGGATCCGGCGTTCGGCCCGGCCCAGTCCCTGGGCACGGTCCGGTGGCCAGCGGCGCCGGGGACGTCCTGCGGGCCGGGCCAGTCGCGCGGCCCGCCTCCGGGCATGCTGCCACCCGGCATGGCGCCGCCTGGCCAGACAGCGCCTGGCAGGCCGCCGCCGGGCACGGCACGATCGGCCGGCGGGACAGGACGGCCAGGCGGAGCAGGCCAGTCAGGGGCGGCGCCGAGACCGGGCGACGCGGCCCAGCCCGGCGCGGACGGCGGGTCGTAGGACGCCGCCGGCTGCGGCGGGGACGGCGCGTCATAGGGCGACGCGGACGGATCGTAGGCACCGCCCCAGCCGCGGGAGTCGTGCGCGCCGGACCAGTCCTGCGGCGCGGCCGGGGCGCCGTAAGCAGGAGAGTTGTGGACGGGAGGGTTGTAGGCCGGAGCGTCGTAGGCCGGAGCGTCGTAGGCCGGAGCGTCGTAAGCGGGAGCGGCCCAGCCCGGCGAGGTGTGCGGGCCGCCGGCATCCGCCTGGCCGGCCCAGCCCGGCGATGCCATCCAGCCGGCCTGCGGCGCGTCGGCCGACTCCCGCCAGCTGGGGGTCACCGGCTCGCTGACCGGGGCGGCCGCGGGCACCTCGGACAGGATCGGGGCCGGGCTGGCCTGGCCCGCTCGGCCCGACGAGCCGGCGGGCAGCGCGATCGGCTGTGACATGGCCGGGCTGACCGGCGCCATGCTGACCCGGCTGCCGGGGATCACGCCCTCGGCGGGCGCGCTCAGCCGGTCGGTCACCGGGTGGGAGATCTTTTCCTCCTCGCTGCGGATGGTCGCGGCGAAGCGGACCGCCAGCGCCAGCAGCACCAGGGCCACGCAGGCCCCGTAGCTCCAGTTCACGTAGGGGTGAGCGGACCGGCCGCCCAGCAGGCCGTGGATGATCGACAGCGGCCAGGCCAGGTAGGCGACGGCGTGGATGGCCCGCCAGGCCCAGGGCAGCTTCCCGGCGAACTTGCCGCGCAGGTAGCCGGTGATGATGATCACGACGGTCAGGTCAAAGGCGATGGTCCCGAGGCCCGTGTACAGGGTGCGAAAGTGCGCGTGGAACGGGACGACCGCGTCGATGATGTCCACCCGGCGCGCGGTGATCTCCAGCACGATGTGCGCCACCAGGGCGGTCAGCGCGGCCAGCGACACCCCGCGGTGCAGCGCCTGGGCCACGACCCGGTTGGCCGGCCGCATCACGATGCGGTCGGTGGCCACCAGGCCCACGCCCACCGCGGTGGTCAGCCCGATGAGGGCGAAGACGCCCATGTACTTGAGCAGGAATGCGTGCACGCCCCCGACGATCGACCGGCCGTGGATGGTGTGCTCGGCCGCGATCACCCCGGCTATCACCACCGCCGTGAGCACGAGCGCGGCGATCAGCCAGCGTCGCGGAGACCGCTGGCCGGGGACCGCATTCGGCGGGCGATACCCGCTGGTCCCGCCGCGGCTGGTTGTCATTCACGCCTCCTGGGGGAAGTAAAGGGAGTATCCGGGCCGTGGTCGGCAGCCTGACACTCCGCTTCGCCTACCTTGTGGATATTTCAAGATCCCCCAGCTGCGTTCGCATCGTATCGCCGCCGATCACGAGTCCGCAGCGAATCCGCATAGTATCGGCAACATTGTCGTGTTCACCCAGCTCAGGGGCGGGATGAGAGCTGCGATTTAGCGCTCATCCACAGCCTTTGACCAGGGTCTCAGTCGCGCTGGCAGAGAAACTTACGGACGTGTGACATATATGCATTCCGCTCTTCCCAGAATGGCATGTGCGAGCTCTCATCCAGGATGACCTGCTCGGCCTGTCGGAGGCCCAGGACCAGAGCCTGCTGGACGCCCGGCGTGGCCTCGTCATAACGGCCGGAGATCACCAGGGCGGGCACGCTGATCCGGTCCAGCCGGTCGACCGCCGACCAGTCCGCGAACGACCCGATCACATGGAACTCGGACGGGCCGTTGGTGGTGTGGTAGACGGTCGGGTTGGTGTCCATCAGCTCGAAGGACCGCAGCACCTCGGTCGGCCACTCGTCGAGCCGGCAGACGTGCCGGGAGTAGAAGACGTTGCAGGCCTCGGCGTACTCCGGGTTGCTGGTCGTCCCGGCCTCCTCGTGCCGGCGCAGCGTGGCCTCGACCTCGGGCGGCAGGTCGGCCCGGAGCTTGTTGGCCTCCACGGCGAAATGGCCGAAGGCGGCCGCGGTGTTGGACAGCACCACCGAGCGCAGCCCGGCGGGCTGGGTGATGGCGTGCTCCTGGGCGAGCATGCCGCCCCAGGACTGGCCGAGCACGTGGTAGCGGTCGCCGATGCCCAGATGCCTGATCAGGTTGTCCAGCTCACGCGCGAACAGGTCGACGGTGTAGTAGCCGGCGCCGCGATCCGGGAAGAGCGTGGAGTTCCCGTTGCCGGTCTGGTCGTAGAAGATCACCGGGCGGCCGTCGTCGGCCAGGTCGGCCATGGACAGCAGGTAGTCGTGGCTCGCCCCCGGCCCGCCGTGCAGCGTGACCAGCGGCGCGGGCCCGATCCCGGCCCGGCTCGCGGCCAGGTCGCCGACCACCAGATACCAGGTCTCGTGGCCCTCGAAGTCCGCACGTCCCTCGTGCACTGGCATCGTCATCTGCCCACCTTGGCAGGGTAATCCGGATGATGTGGCTGAATCCGGGCATTGAGCGGGGTCCGCACGCGGCTATAGTTCGGTCATCTACCCCGCCCCCGCATGCCGGAGAGGGATGCCATGCCTCAGCAGACAGCGGTCGACCGCGCCCTGGGCCTGGCTCGGCTCGACTTCGCCCCGGCGCACCGCCAGCCCTCGGCCCTGCGGGTCGCCGGGGCCACGGTGGCGTCCCTGGCCGGGTCGCTGGGCGCGGACGCCCTGCTGGTGCTGCTCGGGACCGCGGTGTTCCCGTCCACCAGGGGCTACGTGCACTTCGCGTTCGCCGACTACGCCGAGCTGACGGTCATCGGCGTGCTCATCGCCTGCGCGGGGTGGCCCGTCGTGACCAGGGTCAGCTCGGCGCCGCAGTGGCTGTTCCTGCGCCTGGCCGTCCTCACAACGCTGGTGCTCTACCTGCCCGACCTGTACCTGCTGATGCTCGGCGACCCGGTCAGGGCCGTGCTGGTGCTCATGGTCATGCACCTGTCCATCGCGGTCGTGACCTACAACGCGCTGGTCCGGCTGGCCCCGGCCCAGCCCGACCCGGCCGGGCCGCGTCGTGGCTCACACCGGTACACCGGGCCGGCTGCCTGACCGGGCGCGGCGGCCAGGGGGAACAGCGCAGTGCGGACCATCCTCGTCGCTGCCGGGGTCGCGGTGGTGCTGGGCGCCTGCGTGCTGATCGCCAACTTCCGGGTCGCTGGGCCTGGGCGGGGTGCTGGCCGGCCCGGCCGTGTGCACCGAGACCCGGCTGCTGCTGGTCATCCTGGGCGGGTTGTTCGTGATCATCACGCGGTCGGTGATAATCCAGGTCGGCTCGTTCAAGCTGACTGGCAGACGGGTATTCCGGATGGCGCCGTTGCAGCATCATTTCGAGCTGATGGGCTGGGCCGAGACGACAATCGTGGTCCGGTTCTGGCTCATCGCCGGACTATTCGTGGCTCTCGGCCTGGGGATCTTCTACCTGGAATGGCTGCCGGGCTAGGAGCGCCATTAACATTCCGGAAAAATCCCGGCGATCGCTTTGCTGGGCCGGGCGGCCGGTCAATGCTGTTCGGGCAGGAGCTTTCCGAAGTACCCCGAGTTGCGGAGGCCGGCGACCGATGCCACGACGCACGCTGCCCCAGAGCCTGATCCGATCCGGCCTGGCTCGATCCGGCCTGATCCTCGCCGCGGGGC
>JBOHCO010001775.1:0-5679 GCA_050698895.1 Streptosporangiaceae bacterium | reverse complement strand
GCGGCCTCGATCCCGTCGCCGAGCAGATTTTCCTCAACGTAGACGGAGATGTAGCAGTCTCCGCGACGGGGTATCCGGTATTTCATCCCAAACAGATGGTCGTCGCCGCCCCAGTGGAACAGGACCGCGACCTCGGGATCCCGGCCGGCTCCGCGAAGCTCGACCCGCTCCAGCCGGAACTCCTCGCTGACCGGCGGTTCCTCCCAGCTGTCGCCGAACCGGCCGGACACCTGCCGGGGCTGGCCGAGGTCGCTCTCCACCTCGTCGCGGATGACCCGGGCTCGCGTGGCCCGGCTCGTCCAGGCCCGGCGCGGCGGCCGCGGCGGGGTCCACGGCCTGAGGTCGACCGGCGCGAAGCTGACCTGGCCGAGCACCGTGCCGTCCTGGCCGAGCGCCGTCGTGACATCAGCCTGCCGGGAGCGGCGGAACCCGGATACCCAGACCGTGCCGTCGCCGACCGCCAGCGCGTCGATCTGGCCCGGTCGCTCGATGGCCAGCAGTTCCCCGCCGTCGAGGTCCAGGCAGTGCAGCGTGCTCACCGGGTCTTCGTCGTCGGTGAACTCGTCCTCCTCGCGGGCACCCGAGATCCACAGCCGGCCGTCGTCCAGCGCCAGCTCGGGCGAGACGACCCGGGGGCGGCGGCCGAGCCGTTCCTGGGCTCCGGTCCGGGCGTCGAAGCGCAGCAGGTCTTCGCCGGGGCCCTCAGCCGTGATGACGACCCCGCGCTCTCGCCGGCCGTGCTCGCCCAGGTGCTCCGCTTCCGGCGCGGCCACGTACCAGGCCCGCGCGCCGCTGGCGACCAGCGCGCTCGGGGCGCCGAGGTGCCGGAACTCCGCGACCCGCGCCAGCGACTTGCCGTCCTGGGCCAGCACCAGGGCTGACTTGTCGTCCACCACCCAGACGAGATCCTCGCTGGCCGCGATCAGCCGCAGCGTCCGGCCCGCCGGGACCGCCGTCACGCCCCCGTCAGGGTCGATCCGGGCGACCCGGCCATCGCCCAGCGGCTCGATCCCGAGCATGGCCTCAGGCCCGGCGCAGATCCGGCTCAGCGGGAACGGCAGCTCGTGCGACCGCGTCGTCCCGCTGTCCGGGTCGACCTGGACGAGCCGGGTGCCCTCGGCGGGCAGCACCCAGATCGCGCCCAGGCCGGCCGCGACGTCGCGAGGGCCCCGGCCGGGGGACGGCTGGTCGTCTTCCGGGAAGACGGCCGCGATCTCGCCGTCCAGCCGGCCGGGGCTGATGCGCACGATCAGCGGATGCTCGTAGTCCGCGGCCCAGACGGCGCCGTAGCCGGCGACAAGCCTCGTCGGGCTGAAGGGCACACGGCGTCCGCGCACAGGGTCAGGCTAGGCGATCGCGCGCATCACCCGCGCGGCCACCGGCTCGATCGGTACCGCTCGGCTGGTCAGCGCGACGGCAACGACGTCACCCCCGGTGATCAGCGACGCGCTGCCGCTGGGCCCGGTGCCCTGATGACCGGCCAGGCCCTTCTCGGTGTTAAGGATCCAGCCCAGGCCCATCTGGCCCGCCGCCGGCGCGCGGCTGGCCTGCGGGGTGAGTGCCTCGCGGGCCAGTTCGTCCGGCAGCAGTGATCGCCAGCCGCCACCCAGCCCGACCAGGTCCTCAGCGGTCGCCCACAATCCGCTGGCCGCCGGCATCGTGCACACCTGCTCCGGTGCAGGCCTGAACGTGCCATCGTCGATGTCCAGGAGATAGCCGGTGATCACGTCCCCGCCCGGCCACCGGTCCGGGAACGACGCGCCCGTCATGCCCAGCGGCGCCAGCACCAGCCGGGTCGCCGCGTCAGCGTAGGCCGACCCGGTGACCTCGGCGATCAGCGCGCCGAGCGCCGCGTAGCCGCCGTGGGAGTACCGGAACGCGCCCCGGTCTCCGGAGCAGGCCAGTACCGGCCCGGTCAGGTCAGCCAGCTCGGGCACGACGTCCGCCAGCGGTTTGGCCGGGCTGTCCACGCCGCCGGTGTGGGCCAGCATCTCGCGGACGGTCACCGCGTCGTTGGCCAGGCGGACCGGGCCGAGGTAGCGATTGGCCGGGTCGTCCAGCCGCACCTGGCCCTCGGCGACCAGCCGGAGCACGGCGGTGGCGGTGACCAGCTTGGTGACCGCCCAGGCCGGGAACCGGTGCGCCGGGCGCAGCGCCTCGGCCCGGTCCAGGTCGGCCCAGCCCCGCGCGACTGCCCAGCCCTGGCTGGCCAGGACAGTTCCGGCCAGCACCAGCCCGGTCAGGCCCAGCTCAGCGAACACGGTCTGCGCGATCTCCGTCACCGGCGCCGGGACCGGGCCCGAGAGCTGGCTCACCGGGGCCGTGACCCGTGCGTCGGTGACCTTGCGGCCGGCCGGGAAGACCGTCAGCGTGACCAGCCGGTGCGGTGGCTCCGGCGCGGCGGTGGCCTCGATCTGCAGGCCGCCGACCTCGGCCCGGACGGTCAGCGGGGAGTCGGCCAGCACCACGAGTTCCTCGCGCAGCAGCGCTGCCCGCGGCGAGAGCGCTGCGGTGACCTGGGCGGGCTGGACCTGAGCCAGGAACCGGGGCTCGAGGTGCCCGGTCAGCTCATCCTCGCCGGGCGCGACCCAGGCCGGGTCGTCCGCGCCGCCGAAACGGGAGAGCACCCACCGCACCTGGCCGAGCGCGTGGCCGTCCGGGTCGGGCTGGGCCGCGATGAGCTGCTTGAGCGCGGCCCAGCTCGGCTGGCCGTATTCGCGGGCGATGGCCAGCTGGGCCTCGTGCAGGCTGGCGAACTCGCCGGCCGCCAGCCGCTCCCTCGCCTCGATCTTGAGGAACCGAAGGCTGGGCCGGTCGGGCAGCGAGCGTGAATGACTGGAGCGTGGCTGACTGGAGCGTGGCTGACTGGAGCATGAATGACTGGAGCGTGGCTGATCAGACATGGGGGCAGTCCTTTCCTCGGGCCCAGGGATCCGCGACATGGGCCGGAAAGAACGGCCAGACACGCCAATCAGAAACCGGTGAGCTTCGAGCACTGCCCGCGGATCCAGAGGCAGCCGGGACTGCCACGGTCTACGCTACACGAGGACCGGCTCAGCCTGGCCCATGGTCGGCCCAGCCCTTCCCGCCTTCCCGCTCTCCCGCCCTCCGCGCTCCCGCTCTCCGCGCTCCCGCCCTCCGCGCTCTCGTCCTCCCGCTCTCGTCCTCCCGCTCTCCCGCCGCCATCTCCCGCCCGCCTTCCGTTCTGATAACAGCAAGAAGTTGATAACAGCAAGAAGCGCCGCAGCCCTTCCGCGCCGAGGCCCGGCTCGGGTAGGTTCGCCTCGTGATCGGCGCGCGGGCCCTGCTGGGCAGCCTGGTGGGGGCGGGCGTCGACGTCTGCTTCATGAACCCGGGCACGTCGGAGATGCACTTCGTCAGCGCGCTGGACAGCGAGCCGGGGATGCGCGGGGTGCTGGCCCTGTTCGAGGGAGTCGCCACCGGGGCGGCCGACGGCTACGCCCGGATCACGGGCCGCCCGGCGGCCGTGCTGCTGCACCTGGGCCCCGGCCTGGCCAACGGGGTGGCCAACCTGCACAACGCGCGCCGGGCCGGCACTCCGATCGTGAACATCGTCGGAGCGCACGCCACCGGCCATGTTCGCTACGATGCGCCACTCCAGTCGGACATCGAGGCCATGGCGCGCACGGTGTCGGGCTGGGTGCACACCAGCGGCACACCGCGCGACCTGGCCCGCGATGCGATGCGCGCGGTCGAGGCGGCGGGCCGCCCGGGCCGCGGCCAGGTGGCCACGCTGGTGCTGCCCGCCGACGTGTCCTGGAGCGAGGGCGCCGACCTGGCGTCGCCGCGTCCGCCGGCGCCGCCCGCGGCCGTGGTCGGCCGCCAGGTTGAGGCGGCGGCCGACGTGCTGGCCGAGGCGGACGGCGTGCTGCTGCTGCTCGGCGGCCGGGCCCTGACCGAGCGGGGACTGCGGGCGGCCAGCCGCATCGGCCGGGCCACCGGCGTCCGGCTGCTGGCCGAGACGTTCCCGGCCCGGATGGAGCGCGGCGCCGGGGTCCCGGCCGTGGACCGGCTGGCCTACCTGGCCGAGCAGGCCATCGCGCAGCTGGCCGGGACGCGCCGCCTGCTGCTGGCCGGGGCCCGCGCGCCGGTGTCGTTCTTCGCCTACCCCGGCCTGCCGGGCGACCTGGTGCCGGACGGCTGCGAGGTGTCCGAGCTGGCCGGGGCGGGGCAGGACGTGGAGGCCGCGCTGGAGGACCTGGCGGCCAAGGTCGCGGCCGGGACCGAGCCGGTGCTGGCCAGCGCGTCGGTGCCACCTCCGGGCACAGGCCCGCTGGGCGTCACCAACCTGGCCGCGACGATCGCCCGGTCACTGCCGGAGAACGCCATCGTGGTCGACGAGGCCAACACCTCGGGGATCGCCCTGCCGGGCGCGCTGGCCGGGGCGGCCCGCCACAGCCTGCTCACGCTGACCGGCGGCGCCATCGGCCAGGGCCTGCCCGCCGCGACGGGCGCGGCGGTGGCGGCACCGGACCGGCCGGTGCTCGCGCTGGAGGCCGACGGCAGCGCGCTGTACACGATCCAGGCGCTGTGGACCCAGGCCCGCGAGCGGCTGAACGTGACCACGGTCCTGCTCAACAACTCGGCCTACGCGGTGCTGCGGCTGGAGCTGGCCCGCACCAACGCCGGCCAGGCGGGGGAGCGCGCGGCCCGGATGCTGGACCTGTCCGGCCCCACGCCGGGCTTCGCCGAGATCAGCGCCGGGCTCGGGGTGCCGGCGACCCGGGTTGCCACGGCCGAGGAGCTGGCCGAGGCGCTGGACCGGGCCTACGGTGAGCCGGGCCCGCATCTGATCGAGGCCATCATCCCGCCGCTGGCCTGAGGCGTCTTGTCTCGAGGCCCTGTGCCGGTCTTGTCCCCGGCGCCGTCTCCGATGGCTGCGACCGCCCGGCGGCCGGGCCAGGAAGAAAACCACGGCCGACGGCATTGACGCCAGGGGGCGCGGGTCCCGCCCGGGCCTCCTTTGTTAATGGTAATGAGGGGGTTCATGACCGGCCGGGTGAGTCAGAAGGTCGCGGTCAGCGTGGTCTACGTAGCGGCGATGTTCATGACGATCATGGACTCGACCATTGTCAACGTGGCCCTGCCGACCATCGGCCGCAACTTCAAGGTCCCGACCACGTCGGTGGCCGGCGTGTCGATCTACTTCCTGGTCAGCCTGGCCGTGTTCATCTCGGTGTCGGGCTGGCTGGGTGACCGGTTCGGCGGCAAGCGGGTGCTGCTGACCGCGATCGTGCTGTTCACGGTGGCGTCGGCGCTGTGCGGCCTGGCCACCTCGCTGACCGAGCTGGAGATCTTCCGCGTGCTGCAGGGCGTCGGCGGCGGGATGATGGCGCCGGTCGGGCTGGCCATGCTGTTCCGCGCCTTCCCGCCGGCCGAGCGGATCCGCGCCTCGGCCATCCTGACCGTGCCCACCACGCTGGCCCCGGCGCTGGGCCCGGTGCTCGGCGGACTGCTGGTCACCGAGCTGTCCTGGCGCTGGGTGTTCTACGTGAACGTGCCGCTGGGCGCGCTGACCCTGGCCTTCGGGGTGCTGTTCCTGGCCGGCGGCAACGCGCTGGCGCCGGGCCGGTTCGACGCGCTGGGGTTCGTCCTGGCCGGCGCGAGCCTGGGCCTGCTGATGTACGGGGTGTCGGAGGGGCCGATCCGGAGCTGGGA
>JBOHCO010001774.1:0-3409 GCA_050698895.1 Streptosporangiaceae bacterium | reverse complement strand
TGGCCCTGGTCGAGCAGGCATCGGCCGGGCGCCCGAACGTGGAGATGCACGTCGAGGAGGACGCCGGGCACGCCTTCCACAACCGCAAGGCCCCGATGTTCCACCGGCCCGAGCCCGCGGCCAGGGCCTGGCAGCGGACCGAGGAATTCCTGCGCCGCCACCTGCCCGCGGGCGAGCGGGCCGCGCCGGTGCCCTAGCGGCCGGTGCCCTAGCGGCTGGCCTGGCGGGTCGACTTCTTCAGCGCCTCGGCCAGTGCGTCCAGCGCGGGCAGCGCCTCGTTCAGCGCCTGCTCCTGCCCGGACGTGAGCTGATCCACGCACTCCGAGACGACCGCGGCGCGCTGGGACTTGACCCGCCGGTCGACGACCTGCCCGGCCGGGGTCGACACCACCGATGCGCTGCGCAGGTCCGCCGGGTCCGGGATACGGCGGATCAGCTCCAGCTCCAGGAGGCGGCCGACCACGCGGGACAGCATGGTCGGGTTCAGTCCCTCGAGCTCGGCCAGCTCGGCCAGGCTCAGCGGACCGCGGAACACGACCAGTCCGAGCACCGAAGCCTGCGACGGCGTCAGTCCCTCACCGGTCGAGGAGGCATTGAGCTGCCGGGCGAGCCGGCCGATAACCCCGCGCAGCCGGGTTACTCCGTCAGCGTCCATCTGGATGCTCCTTCACCGGTCATTCGCCCGCCGGTCGCCCGCCCGCCGGACGTCGTCTGGCGGCGGGAAAAGACTAGTTGCTTGCTGGCAAGCAGTGTAGTGTTCTGGGGATATGGCGACGGACCAGCCTGTGGCCGGAGTTGCCCAAGAGCGGGAGCCGGCTAGCGGCGAAGCCCTCCCTGGCCGGTATGTCGTCTTCACGATTGTGTCCCTGGCACTGATGATGGCGTCCGTCGATCAGACCATTGTCGCGACGGCACTGCCCTCCCTCCAACACGACCTGCACGCGGAGGTCAACTGGAGCACCTGGACGATCACGGTCTACGCGCTGGGCCAGATCCTGGTCATGCCGCTGGCCGGGAAGCTGGGCGACCAGTACGGGCGCAAGAAGATCTTCCTCGGGGCCGCCGTCTTGTTCACCACGGCCTCGTTGTGCTGCGGCTTCGCCAACAGCATCTACATGCTGATCGTGCTGCGGGCGCTGCAGTCCATCGGCGGCGGCGCGTTCATGCCCACCGCCACCGGCATCGTCAGCCAGCAGTTCGGCCGGGACCGGGACCGGGCCGTCGGCCTGTTCGCCAGCGTGTTCCCGCTGGGCGGGATCATCGGCCCGGTGCTCGGCGGCCTGTTCGTGACCTACTGGTCCTGGCGGGGCATCTTCCTTGTCAACGTGCCGCTCGGCATCATCCTGATCAGCGCGGGCACGGTGTTCATCCCGGCCAGCACCTGGCGCCGGGATCAGCGACTCGACGTGCGCGGTGTGGTCCTGCTCGGCGCGACCTTGCTGGCCGCCATGTTCGGCGTCGCGATCCTCGGCGACGGCCAGTCCCCGACCGATCCGGTGTTCCTGGTGCTGGAGTGCCTGGCCGTGGTGGGGCTGGTCCTGTTCGCCCGGCACACCGTGCGCTCGTCGGCGCCGTTCATCTCGGCCGAGTTCCTGGTCGGCCGCGGCTTCGGCGTGATGAACCTGATCAACTTCCTGTTCGGCGCCTCGGTGCTGGGCTTCGCCGCGCTGGTCCCGCTCTACGCCCAGCAGCGTTACGGGCTGCCCACGCTGGAGGCCGGGACGCTGCTCAGCGCCCGCGGCGTCGGGGCCATCGCCGCCGCCGGCCTAGCCGTGGCGCTGATGCGCCGGACCGGGTATCGCTGGCCGATGCTGATCGGGTTCTCGCTCACCGCCATCGGCCTGATCGGCATGGCGGTCAGCCCGCACGGGCTGTCGCCCTATACCTGGCTGTCGCTGGCCGCCGGCCTGACCGGCGTGGGCATGGGCGTCTCCACGCCGGCCTCGAACAACGCCACGCTCCAGCTCGCGCCCGATCAGAGCGCGGCGGTAGCCGGCCTGCGCGGCATGTTCCGCCAGTCGGGCGCGATCACCGCGGTCTCGCTGACCGCCGCGGTGCTGGCCCGCAGCGGCCAGCCCAGCCTGGCCCAGGCCCACCTCTTCGTGATCTTCGCGCTGATCATGCTGGCCGTGCTCCCGCTGCTGCGGCTGGTCCCGGAGCACCGCGGCCGCTGGTAGCGGGGGGCGGCGTGAACACGCCCGCCCGCGCGGCGGCCAGCGCGGCGGCGGCGGCCTGGTCGGCGTCCCGCTCGGAAACCCGCTCGCGGGTGACCAGCAGGCGGTAGTACAGCGGTGCGGCCATGGCGTGCATGAACTCAGCCGCGTCGGTGCCGCGCGGGATCTCGCCCCGGTCCGCCGCGCGGTCCACGATGACGCTGATGGCGGCCAGGCGGCCAGCCCAGAACTGGTCCATCAGCGCGCCGATCTCCGCTGACTCGGCCGCGCCCGCCAGCAGCCCCCTGGTGATCACCGCGCCCCTCGGGTCGCCCAGCACCGCCCCGACCGACCGGCTCAGTGCCCGCAGGTCGGTCTCCACGCGGCCGGTATCCGGGACCTCGATGGCCCCCGCGGCGGCGCTGGCCAGGGCCTGGGCGACCAGCTCGGCCTTGCTGCCCCAGCGCCGGTAGACCGTCGTCTTGTGCACGCCCGCCCGGGCGGCGATCGACTCCACGCTGATGTCGGGGTAGGGCCGGGCCGACAGCTCGCCGATGGTCGAGGCGAACACCGCCGCCGCGGTGCGGGCGGTCCGGCCGCCTGGCCGGGCAGTTCCTGGCGCGCTCATGCGGGCATGTTAACGCAAAAAAGAGTTGCGTTTGCTGGCGGGCTCTGTCAGGCTCACTATCGCAACACCAAGTTGCATGAAGAAGCGAGGGCCGGTGACTCCGGCCCCGGGAAGGGAAAGTGATGACGACCGCACCGGCTCAAAGCCCTCGGCCGGGCTCGGCGACGCGACCGCTGACCGATGGCCTGGCCGAGCCTGGCCATCGGCCAGCGCGAGGCTGGCCCGCCCGGGTTCCGGCCTGGACCGGACTCGCCTACGTGGCGGCCTGGGTGGCCGGGCTGGCCGCCTGGCCGGCCAACCTGGCCCTGAACGCCACCAGCGCTCAGGTCGCGGCGGCCCACCGGGCCCACGGGGCCGGGGCCGCGACCCAGTACCTGCTGGTCGAGGGGCTGGCCGGGGTGCTGCTCGGCGTAGTCCTCGCCGCCGGCCTGCTGGGCCGACGCCGCGCCCAGGCCGTGGCCGGCCGCCGCGCGGCGATCGGGCTCGGCGCGCTGGCGGTCCTGACCTCCCTGGTCCAGTGCGGCCTGGGCCTGGCCGTGATCGCGGCCGCCACTGAGCACCGGGTCGCGGCGGGCGGTGAGCTGTTCGCGGTGGTGAGCCGGCTGGACGGGGTCAAGATGCTGGCCCT
>JBOHCO010001773.1:0-1774 GCA_050698895.1 Streptosporangiaceae bacterium | reverse complement strand
CTGGAGCGTGCTGGTCCCCCAGGCCCTCGAGGGGGTGGCCGCGGTGGCCCTGCTGCACGCCGCGGTGCGCCGCTGGTTCGGGCCCGGCGCCGGGCTGCTGGCCGGGGCGGCGCTGGCGCTGACCCCGGTCGCCACGCTGATGTTCCGGTTCAACAACCCCGGCGCGCTGCTGGTGCTGCTCATGACGGCGGCGGCCTACGCCCTGGTGCGCGCGGTGGAGTCGGGCCGCACCCGGTGGCTGGTGCTGGCCGGGGCGCTGCTCGGCTTCGGCTTCCTGGCCAAGATGCTGCAGGCGTTCCTGGTCCTGCCCGGCTTCGGCCTGGTCTACCTGGTCGCCGGGCCGCCCCGGCTGGGGCGGCGGATCTGGCAGTTGCTGGCCGGGCTGGCCGCGGTCGTGGTGGCGGCCGGCTGGTGGGTGGCGGCGGTCCTGCTGACGCCTGCTGCCGACCGGCCTACGTGGGCGGCTCGACCAACGACAGCATCCTTCAGCTGGCGCTGGGCTACAACGGCCTCGGCCGGCTCGACGGCCACCGGCTCGGTCGGCTTCGCCGGAGGGCGCGGCGGCAGCCCGTCATCCAGCGGCGCGGCCGGGCTCGGGCGGCTGTTCGGCAGCGACATGGGCGGGCAGATCAGCTGGCTGCTCCCGGCGGCACTGCTGGCCGTGGGCGCGCTGGGCTGGCTGGCGTGGCGCGCCCGGCGGGCCGGGTCGCGGACGGGCTGGCGGGCAGAGTCGCCGACGGGGTCGCGGACGGACTGGCGAGCGGGGTGGCGGACGGACCGCAACCTGGCCGCTGCGCTGCTGTGGGGCGGGTGGCTGCTGGTCACGCCCCGTCCGGCTTCGGCGAGCAGGCGGCCGGCCAGATCACCGAGATGACGGGCACCAGCTTCGAGACCGCGACCAACAAGTTCACCGCCCAGGGCACCCTGGACCGCATGATGCGCGCGCCCGCCATCGGCTACGACCAGGCCGCGGTGATCTCCCACCACGCCATCACCCACGACCTCGCCCACAAGCAGGCCGCGCTGGCCAACGGGGTCAGCGAGGAACTGTATGACCAGGTCGTCGACCCGCTCGCCCTGACCCGTCCCGGCCCGGCCGAGGTCCCCGCTGCCTCGCCCCGGTCGTGGGTGTCCCGTTGAGAACACTCTGGGGTACCCAAGGGGACACCCACAGCCGGTCGTCGACCGAGCTTGGGGCGGGATCTGTCGGGCGAGGCGGATGGGGTGGATGGGACGGACACGCCGGGGGGCTCGGCTGAGCGGCACGGGCGACCTAGGATCGGGGCATGGCTCACCGCAGCGCGGCGCCGCAGTTAAGCGCAGCAGACGGCCCGGCACAGGCGGCCAGCTCGGCGCGGGCGACCAGCCCGGTGGGGGCTGAGCGCGGGCTGCGCGAGCGGCTGGTGCCGCCGATGCCGGGCCGCGCGTTCTGGGGGTGGGCCGGGCCGCTGCTCGTCACGCTGTTCGGCGGGTTCCTGCGCTTCGACCATCTCAGCGTGCCGCGCGGGCTGGTGTTCGACGAGGTGTACTACGTCCCTGACGCCTGGTCGATCCTGCTGCACGGGGTGGAGATCAACCACTCCAGCCACGTGAGCGCGCTGCTGGCCCGCGGGGACACCAACATCCTGCTCGGCACCCAGGCCGAGGTGGTGGCGCATCCGCCGCTGGGCAAGGAGATGATCGCGGTCGGGGAGTGGCTGTTCGGGCTGACCCCGTTCGGCTGGCGGTTCTCCGTCGCGCTGGTCGGCACGCTGTCGATCCTGATGCTGGCCCG
>JBOHCO010001772.1:0-3963 GCA_050698895.1 Streptosporangiaceae bacterium | reverse complement strand
CCCTGATATTGCTCACGGTGCGGGCTCCATAAGTTTCGGCCTCGACGGGAGCCTGACCATCCAGGCAGGAACACTCGGCGGAGGCATGATTTTCGAGCCCTCCGGGCAGATCTCCGCAGTCGGCCCGGTCGTAGCAGAAGTCTCCGGCGCTCCCGAAGTCTGGCACACCCTCGGCACGCCCGGCATTACCGGCTGGACATCTAATCACGGTCGCTACCGGATGACGCCAGAAGGTGAAGTCGAGTTTGACATCACCCTGACCTCTAATGGCGTCGCCCATGCGAGCTCGAATACGGTCTATCCTGACACGCTCCCGGCTGCTTACCAGCCCGCGTTTAACCGCGTCTACCCTCTCAGCCTGGACTCGACTATCACGGCGGGCGACCCTTACCCGCGCCTGTATATCACCACGGGAGGGGCAGTTAAAATCTCCATCCCGTCTGTCGGTGCGTCGGTGACGGACATCGGCGGCAATATCCGGATGACGCTAGACTAGATATCCGACAATGGACACCCCGCTGGATGAGGCGTGCAGGTCGCCCAGAACGCGAGTAACACCGTCAGCCTCGGCACCAACGTCCGGATCCCGCTCGACTAAGAGACACGATGCCTAAAGGGGGGACAGCACCGAACATACTTTCGTTGCTGTCCCCTAGATCAGATCGCGGCCGGCTTGGCGCGGGCCGCCGGGGCGCCGCCAGCGGCAGTCCAGATTACGCGCCGTCGAGGCGGCGGCGGCATAGGTCCATCTGCGCGGCCAGGCCATCTAGCGTCAGATCCCGCAGCGTCGCGCCCTGGCCCTCCGGGTGCCCTTTGGTTGTGGCCATGTAGCCCGGCCGGGTGGCCGTCTCGCCGTGGATGCTGAAGTCGGGGTAGTCGTCGATGATCTTGCCGATGTTGCGGCCGTACGGGCCGCCGGTAACGGTGTGCTCCATGACGTCACCGTATGTTGGGTTAGGTTGGCTTGGCTAGGCATCGTGTGGGGTAGCTCATTACGGTGTGCGGCGTGGAGATCGACGCCGACTCGCCAGACTGGCCATATCAGCAGGTAGCGGCCCGGATTCGCGAGCGGATTCAGTCCGGTGACCTCGGCCCGCGGCTGCCCTCTTACATGGATCTCGCCCATGAGATGGGTGTCGCGCCGATGACCGTCCAGCGCGCTATACGGGTGCTCGCCGATGAGGGCCTGGTGATCACCCGGCCTGGCCGGGGCACGTTCGTCGCCGGCAGCGAGAAGCCCCGCCAGCCATAGCCAGCGGGGCGCCTCGCGTCCTGGCGTCAGTCCTCGCGGGCCCGCCGCGGTGCCTCCTGTGCGAGGACGGTCAGTTGCATGGCAGGCGGGTCGATTGCCAGCGGCCGGCGCGCTGAGATCGCCTGTGCGGCCACGGGCGCGGCGCCGGGGACTGCCGCCCGCTCGGGCGCTGGCGGGCGCTGGACGCGGGCCACGCCGCTGCGGCGGAGCACGATCGCCAGGACGCCGAGCGAGCCGAGGACGACGGCGGCGAGCGCGATAAGGATGGCATCCAGCACGTCGGCGATGACCGCGCTGGCCGCGCTGACGACCACGGCCAGGGCGATGACTGCGGCGATCGCGGCGGCGCTGCTGCCGCCAGGCGGGCAGTGCTCGTGACAGATCTGGCGGGGCATGGCTAGCGGTCCTTCCGGTCGCGGTTGTACTTGACGGCGCTGCGGACGGCGCGGTGGAGCAGCTGCGCGCCGAGGGTCTTGACCTTGCGGGTGCCGCCGCACCGGGCGCAGTTGCCGGTCCGGCGGCGGGTGGACATCCGGTTGGTTCCGCGGCCCTGGCAGCGCGGGCACGGCCGGAAGGGATGAAACCAGGCCCACGTCGCGTAGCCGAGCGCGCCGAGCGCGACCGCGAGGACCAGGTGGCCGTTCACGCCGAGCCCGCAGCGTGCGGCCGGGTACAGGCGGCCTGGCCGTCGGTGAAGCCCTCGTCGTAGCCGTCGGCGTGGCCGTCGCGGTAGCCCTCGGCCCTGGCCTCGCGCCAGATCCGGCAGTAGGGCAGCTGGCAGCCGCGGTCGCGGCAGGACTCGTACCGGTGGGCTGGTGGCATGGGCGCTCCGGGTCGGCGATCAGGGTCTGGGTGCCGCGACCCGCGACCGCGCAGGCCAGGGCAGGCCCGGCGGTCGCGGCAGGTCGCGGCAGCTGGCGTATGTGCAGGTCGGCGGGAGGTCGCGCGAACGCGACCGGGTCGCGGCGTCACCGGCCTGCCACCGCCTCGACGTCGGCGCGGCGGCAGCCCTTGCGGGACCGGCCGAGCGCCTTGACGTCCACGCTCGGGATGCCCGCCGCGCGGCAGCTCGCCGACACCGACTCGGCGGTGGCGTCGCCGTGCCGGTCGGGGAACTTCGCGGCCAGCAGCCCGGCGATGGTGTCCCAGTGCAGGCCCGGCTGGCCGGCGAACACGGCGAGGACGTCGGCGGCGATCGACGCGGGCGGCTGCGGGTCGTCCTCGCCGAGGGCCATGCCGCTGAGCGTGCCGGCGCGCTGGCGGATCGACCGGGCGATGGTCAGGATCCGGTCGGCGTCCTGCGCGTCGGCGAGGTAGGTCCGCACGGTCGGCGACTTGTCCGTCGCGCCGCGCAGGATGCCCACGCCCTTGTACTGCGGCAGCAGCGTGGACGAGTCGAGGCCCTCGGAGTAGGCGCCCTGGCCCAGGACCATCTCGCTGACCTGCCAGCTGGACGTGCGCAGGCTGAACCGGACGGCGAAGTTGTCGCGGGCGCTGGTGAACTGCTGGGCGACCTGCCCGGTGCCGATCCCCGAGGGCTTCTGCGTCGAGCCGATCAGCCCGATTCCGGCGCCGGGCGCGACCTTGACCAGGAACGTGATCAGCGCGGCGATGTCCTTCGAGATCTCGCCCAGGTCGTAATACTCCTGGAACTCGTCCAGGATGAGGAACCGGACGGGCATGCCGAACCGCGGGTCACGGGAGATCTCCCTGGTCAGCTTCCCCTCGGGGCAGACGTCGGGCGGCAGCTCGGACAGCCGGGCGTAGCGGTTCTGGGCGTCGCGCTTGATGTCCTCCAGCGTGGCGAGCAGGATCTCCGGCGGCAGCCCGGCCCTGGTCGGCGTGAGGCCGAATGAGCACGAGTGCGCGATCTTGGCGAAGCCGCGCCAGTCCGGGCTGCCCTTGCCGTCGAACACGTCGAGGCGCGCGAACGGGTCCAGGGCCAGGTACAGGGCCACGAGCCGGGCGGCGAACGTCTTGCCCTGCCGCGGCAGGGCGCCGACCAGGATCGAGTTCCACATGACCGGGATGCTGACCAGCTGGCCGCGCTCGTCCAGCCCGATCGGCGCCGGGCGCCACGCGTCGGTGGGCTTGCCGACCAGCAGCGGCGTGTGGCCGACCGGGACGGCGAGCGGGTCACGGTCGGCGACCCACAGGACGTGGCGGCGGTAGGAGGTCGGGTCGCGGTGCAGGAACACCTGCGACTCGGTGACGTCCAGCCCGGACGCGATCTTGTCCTTGGCCTCGACGGCGTCCTTGAGGCCCTTGCCGTAGGGCAGGTCGACCAGCACCCGGCTGCCCTCGCCGTCGCGCTGCATCGTGGACCCGAACTGGATCTGCTGGCCGGCCTTGTCCGGGTCGCCGAGCCTGGCCGAGTAGTAGGCGCGCAGCACGATGTCGGCGTTCAGCTTCCGGAACCGCGGGGTCACGACGGCCGGGGTGATGATCCGCCGGTCGGCGGGCCGCCCGGCGGTGGCCAGGAACGGCAGCACGACCAGGCAGGCCGCGGCCCACAGCCACCAGGTGCCCCAGTGCGCGAGGGCGACCGCGGCGACGATCAGCGCCGCGAGCTCGGCGGCGAGGATCATCAGCCGGACCTTGCGGGTCTCCTGGGCCTGCTTGTGCAGCTTCGACCACTCGCGGCTGTCGCCGTCCGCGGCGGCCTGCGACCGGAGGCCGTGCTGCTCCAGCAGCCACGCCCAGTGCAGCTG
>JBOHCO010001771.1:0-3269 GCA_050698895.1 Streptosporangiaceae bacterium | reverse complement strand
GGGGGCGGGCGCGACGGCGGCCGGCGCCGGCTCCGGGGCCAGTACCGGGGCCGGCGGGGGGACGGCGGGGCCCCCGGCGCCCTCGACGGTGGTCATGCGCCCGGCGGGGTCGTCACCGGGACACCCGCAGCTTGCGCCGGCGCAGCCAGATCCCCAGCGCCGGAGGCGCGGCGATCGCGACGACGATGGCGATCGCGGTCATGACCCCCAGCGGGGCGCGGCCGGAGGAGTCGCTGGCCACGTTCACCACCTGTCCGGCCACGCTGCCTCCGGACCCGCCGGTATCGGTGGCCGGTCCGGTCGGCGAGGTGCCGGTCGGCCCGGTGCCGGTGCCCGACGTAGCCGAGGAGCTGGGGTTGGGCGTCGAGCCGCCGGTGCCGCCGCCGGTCGACTTGGCCTTGCCGTTGACCACCGTGCAGTTCAGCGGGGCGCCGAGCTTGTCGCACGGAGACGGGTACGGGGCGTTCAGCAGCAGCGTCAGCTGGCCGCTGGAGTTGATCGTCGGGTTGTCGCAGCCCGCCAGGGTGCTGGAGTTCGGGCCGGCGATGTGTCCGGGGATGCGGCCGGACTGCAGCAGCCCGCCCTGGACCAGGTTCTTCGGCAGCGGCGAGTAGCCCAGCGTCGCTACCTGCCGCTGTCCGCCGCACAGGAAGAAGTCGATGAACGTGCTGAGCGACTTGCCCTTGGCGGCGCTGAACGTCGGCGGCTGCCTGGTGCCGAGCTTGGGCACGATCAGGTAGCTGTAGCTGGACAGCGGGTAGGACCGCTTGTCGGTGAAGGTGTAGACGCTGTCCAGGTCCTGCTGGAGGAAGTCGACGCTGTGCGAGTCCTCGTTGATCACCGCCTTGGTCAGCGCGACGGCGACGTTGGACGCGCTGGGCAGCACCCAGTAGCCGGCCGGGTTCAGCACCTTGACCACCGGGTAGTGCGAGTTGAGCGCGTAGGCGTACTCGTCGTAGCCGATGGCGCCGTTGGCGTAGCTCGAGGTGATGTAGGTGGCGACGTTGTTGGAGCCGTTCTCGGCCTTGACGTTGCCCCAGCCCGAGGTCGGGTAGAACTCGGTCTGCCCGCAGTCCGAGCCGACCCGGCCGTGGGTGACCTTGGAGCAGAACGCGTCCCACTCGGACGGGAACAGGTGCGACATCCAGCGGGTGAAGAAGTAGGTCGCGCCCGAGCCGTCGGACCGGACCACCGCGGTGATCGGGATGCTCGGCAGCTGGGCCCCGTAGTCCTTGGTGATCTCCTTGTCGTCCCAGTTGGTGATCTGGCCGGTGAAGATCTTCATGATCGTCTCGGGCTTCAGCCGCATGTTGGTGATCTGCTTGCCGCCCACGTCCAGGTGGTACATGAACGCCGTGCCGCCGGCGGTGTCGGGGATGTAGGAGTAGCCGTAGGCGAACGGGATCTCGGTGCCGGTGCCGGCCAGCCTGTCGTGCCCGTCGCGGAACGGCGGGTCGGAGGCGGCGAAGTCGTCCTGGCCCTGGATGTAGTCCTGGCGTCCCTGGGCCGAGCCATCCGGGTTGAAGTTCACCGTGATGCCCTGGGACTGCACGTCCTGCGACCACTGGTCCAGCGCGACCTCGCTCCAGGAGGAGCCCGAGCCGTTGATGGTCACGTAGGTGCCCGCGTGCCCGGCGCTGGTCGCCCCGGCCGCGGTCGGGAACAGGCTCAGGGTGGCGACCGCGACGGCGGCGCCGATCCCGGCGAGCCGGCGCGGATACCGCCTGTTGATGGTCACGGCTTCTTCCTCCGCAGCTGGCCCGTGTGGTAATAGCGCCGCAGGCGGGCGGCGATGGCCCCGGAACTGGGGGCCAGCAGCGAGGACGCTCCGCCGAGCGCGGCCAGGCCGCCGATGATCAGCACGCCGGGCAGGGCATACCGCAGGAAGCCCGCGGTCTGCGGGTCGCGGACCGCGACCGTATTGATCTCCTGGCCGACCTTCGGGAACGACACGCTCGAGGACGGCGACGCGGACACCGACGAGGCCGGGCTCGGCGACACCGATGAGCTGGAACTGGCCGACGAGCTGGGACTGGGGCTCGTGGTGTTCCCGGTCTGGTCCTGGACCTTGGTCGCCGCGGTCAGCGTCTTCGCGCGCAGCTTGGGCGTCAGCGGCAGGTAGCCGATGGGCAGCGTGCCCGGCGCCGTGCCCACGTTCTGGCCCGGCCCGGCCAGGTAACGCAGCCAGCGGGCGATCGCATCGGCCTTGGCCTGGTGCACGCCGCTGATCGGCACCATGGCATAGATGACCATGGTCAGCGGGTACTCGCGCGGGTGCTTGCTCTTGGTGCTGACTTCCTGGGTGATCTTGTTACCGTCGTCCACCATCGAGTTCAGGGCCGCGGCCATGGACTCCTGCGAGGGCGTGACGTAGCGCACGGCCGGGTTGAGTATGGCCGCGGAGGGCACCGAGAAGGCCGTGGTGTCGGAGTCGTCCAGCACCCCGAACAGCACCCGGGTGCCCGGGATCTCCTGGGACAGCCGGCAGTAGCCCGTCGGCCCGTTCCCGCAGAACTGCTGGAGGAAGCCGGTGCCCGGCGGCCAGGCGTTGACCATGTCCTGGACGCCCAGCGCGAGCGGGAACACCGGCGAGTACGCATGCTCGGGTATCCCGGTCAGGAAGCTGCTGGCCGGCTTGTTCGCCGCGATCCAGCGCGTGGCCGGACTGGACGGCCGCGATGGCCGCGGGCTCGGGGAGCGAGAAGCTGTAGCTGATGAACAGCGGGCTCGTCTGCTCGCACAGTCCGGTGTCCCACTGGTCCATCTCGCGCTGGGCCATAGGGGAGCCGATCACGGTAAACGCGGGCGAGCTGAACTTGCAGTTGGCCGACGACGGCGCGAAGCGGCGGGTCGGGGTGCAGCCCAGGAACTGGTTCTGCAGCTCGGACAGCACCGGGATATCGGCCACGGTGGGTTCACGCGAGTTACTGCTGCGGCGTCTCGGCGCCTCCTCGTACACAGAGTAATCGCCAGCTGACCGGGGGACGAACAACTGGGCACTAACCCGACTTATTCCCGGGATATTCCCAGAGAAAAGCCGAGCTGACCCTTGCTGTCAGTAAATTGCTCATGCCGCCGCGTAAGGTTAACGTGACATTAACCTCGTGTTTCCGAGTTTCTTGTGAGGTGACCTAACCAGGACGAACTCGTAGAGATCAGGTCGTGACAGGGGCTGGCTGCGGGCGTATGACCGGGGCATGCGGTATGCACAACGGGGCGGGTATACGCCCGCTGAGCAGCAGCGGCGTGAGCAGGTGCGGCTGGAGGCA
>JBOHCO010001770.1:0-2699 GCA_050698895.1 Streptosporangiaceae bacterium | reverse complement strand
GCCTCAACGGGCAGGGACAGCGTCATGAGGACATCATGCAGCATGGCCAGGCGATCGCGGGGCCTGCCTCCTCGCTGGGGCCCGGCCAGCGCGGAGTGCCGTGGCCAGGACGGAACACTGCCAGCCTCCCCGTCGTTTCACCAGTAGGAGGCGTGTGATTGAGTGGACACGTCATCACAGGAGAACCAGCGGTTCTCCGCGGAGGGAGCCGGACATGTCGCGCCCCATGAAGTACGGCATCGCTGGTGTCATCGTCGGGCTCATCCTGCTGATCTGGGCGCCCTACGTGGCCCTGGGAGTGATCGCCGCGGCCATCATCATCCCGGCGATCGCCTACGCCATGCTCGACCCGTCGCAGCGCCGCCGGGTCCGCCGCGGGGGCGGCCGCCGGTCGATCGGCAGCTGAGCCCCGCCAGGATGCGACTGGCCGCACGGGCCAGCATTAGTGCCGACCCGTGCGGCTTAACTCTGTTTAATCGGGCTCTGTCCGGGTTTAATCGGGCTCTGTCTAGCCGAGCCTGCCTGTCTAGCTGAGCTTGTCTTAGCTGAAGCCTGTTTAGCTGAGCAGGCCGGGGTAGAGCAGGGACAGCTCGCGCGGGTAGGCGGCGATGAGCCGCAGCTCGTCGTCGGTCAGCGGCTTGCTCGTGGCCGAGGCGCAGAGCTGGACCAGCTTGAAGATCAGGTCGGCGTCCTCGTCGGCCTCGATGCCCAGCCCGTCCATCACGTGCCGGAACCCGGCCATGCCGCCGTACTCGCCAGTCAGCACCACCCGGCCCGCCGTGGCGAACCAGTCGGCCGGGAACGGGCCCAGCGTCTCGTCGTCGTACAGCTCGTAGTTCTGCCGGTCCTTCAGCGCGCCGTCGGCGTGGATGCCGGACTCGTGGGCGAACGCGTTCCGGCCGGTGCCCGGCTGGTTCTGGGGGAGCGGCTGGCCGAAGGCGTAGCTGGCCCACAGCCCGAACCGGCGGCCCCAGGACAGGTCGAGCGGGTCGCCGATCTCGGCCCGCCCGGCCACCCCGAAGGCATGCGAGAAGGCCAGGATGCACGACAGCAGGTCGGCGTTGCCGGACCGCTCGCCGATGCCGTTGACGCAGGTGTTGATCCAGGCGTCCTGACCCGCGTCCAGGTCGCCCAGGGCGCCGGAGACCGAGTTGGCCACGGCCATGCCCAGGTCGTTGTGGCAGTGCGTCTCGACCGGGATGCCGATCGCGCTGGCCAGCTTGGCGAACCGCTCCCGGATCCGGCCCGGCGAGTCGCCGCCGATGGTGTCGCAGTAGCGGACCCGGTCGGCGCCGGCGTCCCTGGCCGCGGTCGCGAACTCCAGCAGGAACCCGTCGTCGGTGCGCGACCCGTCCTCGGCGTTGACGCCGATGGTCTGCGCGCCCGCCGCCTTGGCCGCGGCCACCGCCGCCGTGGCCTCCCGGAGGATCGCGCTGCGGTCCAGCTTGCCGCGGAACTTGTGCGCGATCATCTGGTCCGAGGTCGAGATCGACAGGTTGTAGTGGGTCAGCCCGAGCGGGGCCGCCCGCTCGACGTCCTCGGCGATGGCCCGGCACCAGCCCGACAGGCGCAGGTCGCCGAACGCGCCCGCCTGAGCCAGGGCCACGTTGGCCCGGACGTAGGGGACCTCGTGGAACAGGAACGGGAAGCCGAGCTCCGACTGTGCCACGCCCAGTTTGGCCAGGTAGAAGTTGACCATCGTCTTGCCGAACTTGGACAGCCCGGTCCGCGCGGTCTGCACGCCGTCGCGGTTCGTGACATCGAGAAAGTGGACCTTGGGCATCCCGCAGACCTCCGCTGGCTCGCCACCTGAATGTTGATCAGTAGTTTACTAGAGATAGTCAATGTTGATTATCGTCAACTATGCTCGATCGGATGACGGACCGGACGACAGAGTGGATCGGCGCGGCCGAGGCCGCCGAGCGGCTGGGCATCAAGCAGGCCAGCCTCTACGCCTACGTGAGCCGCGGCGTGCTGGCCCGGAGGCGGGAGGCGGGCAGCCGGGAGAGCCTGTTCGACGCCGAGGAGATCGCCCGGCTGGCCCGCAAGGGCCGCCCCCGGCGCTCGCCCGCCGGCGCCCAGCTGATCATCGAGTCCTCGCTCACCGAGATCACCGGTGACCGGCTCAGGTTCCGCGGCCACGACGCCATCGGGCTGGCCCGGCAGCGCGCGTTCGAGGAGGTCGCGACCCTGCTGTGGACCGGCGCGCTGGAGCCGGGCGACCCGGCCGGCTGGCTGGCCACGCCGCAGGCCCTGGCCGCCGGGCGGACCGCCCAGGCCGCGCTGCCCGCCGGCACGCTGCCGCTGGAGCGGCTCCAGGTCATCGTCCCGGCCCTGGCCGCCACCGACCCGCTGCGGCTGCACCTGGACCGGTCGGCGGTGATGGCGGCCGGCCGCGCGCTGATCGCGGGCATGGTCGGCAGCCTGCCGCAGGCGGGCGGCAGGCCGGACGGGGTGACCGGGCCGGACGGGGTGACCGGGCCGGGGCCGATCGCCCGGCGGCTGACCCGGACCCTGTGCCCCGGGCCGCTGAGCGAGGGCCTGCTGCGCGCGGTCCAGACCGCGCTGGTCCTGCTGGCCGACCACGAGCTGGCCGCCTCCACGCTGGCCGCCCGGGTGGCCGCCTCGGTGCGCGCCGACCCGTACGCGGTCGTGGCCACCGGCCTGGGCGCCGTCGGCGGCGCCCTGCACGGCGGGGC
>JBOHCO010001769.1:0-2044 GCA_050698895.1 Streptosporangiaceae bacterium | reverse complement strand
CGCCGCCACCTCACCGGAGCCCTGCTCGCCGGGGCCTGTGCCGTCACGCTGCCGCTCGCCGCGATGTCGGCCACGGCCGATGCGTCGGCCCGGCTGGCCACGGTGGTCACGCAGAAACCGGTGACGTGGACGCCGAACGTCTCAGCGGACGCCAAGGTCGGCCAGGAGGGCAGCGGCGCGGCGTGCGACGCCACGTTCTTCGGCACCCGGACCGCCTGCCAGTCCGAGGTCTACAGCACGGCCTACGTGCACGGCGACGTGATCGTGGCCGGCGCGTTCACCCACACCTGCCCGCCGGGCCCGCTGGCCAAGGGCCTGTGCGCGGCCAAGAGCCAGGTGACCAGGAATGACATCTTCGCCTACAAGGCGGGGACCGGGGCCATCGACCCGCACTTCCGCCCGATCCTGAACGCCGGCCCGGTCTACTCGGTGATCCCGGGCCCGAAGGGCAGCGACTCGGTATACCTGGGCGGCGCGTTCAGCACGGTGAACGGGGCCACGCACAAGGGCCTGGTCCAGATGCACGTGAACCCCGGCGTGACCAAGGGCCCGGACGCTGACGGCACGATCGTGACCGGGTTCGCCGGGAAGGTCGGGGACACGGTCCACGGCCTGGCGCTGAGCCCGGACGGCAAGTCGCTGTACGTGGCCGGGCAGTTCGGCTCGGCGGACGGCGTCCGGCAGTTCGCCGACGGGGCCGCGGTGAGCGGCCTGGCCCGGCTGAACTCGGTGACCGGCGCGCTGGACGCCACGTTCGCGTTCACCCTGAGTGACCCGCCCGCGGGGTCGCCGGTCAAGGCCGATGCGGTAGCGCTGTCGCCCAGTGGCGCCGAGCTGGCGGTGGTCGGCCCGGCGCTCCAGGTGAACGGGCAGGCCAGGCCCCGGCTGGCGATCATCAACACGGGCACCAAGCTGGGCGCGGCCTCGTCGCTGGCCGACTTCACCGCGCCGATCCTGAGCGACAACTGCCAGAACCAGCACGACTACGTGCGCAGCGTCTCGTTCTCCCAGGACGGCTCCTTCCTCGCGATCAGCGGGACGGGCTACGCGAGCGACGGGTCGCAGCCCTTCAGTGTCTGCGACGCGGTCGCCCGTTTCAACGTGAGCTCCGCCAGCACCACGCACACGAGCACGCCGGTCGACGTGGCGCCGTCCTGGATCAACTACGGCGGTGGCGACTCGTTCTACTCGGTCGCGGTGGCGGGCAGCGTGGTCTACGCGGGCGGGCACAACCGCTGGGTGAACAACGCATGCGGCAGCAACGGCGTCTGCGAGCCCAACGCGGTGCTGGTGAACGGGCTGTCCGCGCTCGACGCGAACACCGGCCTGGGGCTCCCGTGGTGGCACCCGCAGACCACCCGCGGCGACGGCGTCATGTACCTGAACACGTTCGGCGCGAACAGCTATGACGGCAGCAGCCCCGGCCTGGTCATGGGCACCGACGTGGACATGATCGGCGGCACCTACCACGCCGAGAACGCGGTGTTCCCGATGGCTGCCACGACCTCGGCCACGGCGGGCGGGGCGATCCCGTCCGGCATGTTCTTTGTGGACGGCGGCTCCAACATCAACACCCCGATGTGCGTGGACACGGGCAGCGAGCAGGCCGGCGCAGCGGTCACGCTGGCCTACTGTGACAACGCCCCGGAGCAGAACTGGTCGGAGGCGGCTGGCCACATGCTCAAGGTCAACGGGCTGTGCCTGGGCACCGCGGGCGGCGGCCCGGCGCTCGGCACTGAGGTCGTGCTGGCCGCCTGCAAGTCGGGCTCGACCACCCAGGAGTGGACCCAGGGCGCTGGGAACGCCTTGATTAGCACCGGTGCGAGCAGCGCGGACGGGCAGCAGGTCTGCCTGGACGACCCCGGTAGCAACGCGGCGCCGGGCGCGAATCTGGACATCGCCGCGTGCACCGGCGGGTCGAACCAGGCCTGGCCGCTGCCGGCCGCCCAGGGCCCGCCGACCGGCGCGCCGACCGGCCCGATCTACGTGCAGCTGGAGCAGAAGGACACCCAGGTGCCGTGCCTGACCGACGCGGGCGGCAAGA
>JBOHCO010001768.1:0-2512 GCA_050698895.1 Streptosporangiaceae bacterium | reverse complement strand
CAGGCCGCCCGCGTAGAACGCGCGGCCCGCCCGCAGCGGCCGCCAGCGGCCGCCGTCCACCCGGTACCACTGCCGGGCCGGACCGGCCGCCGCGCGGTAGTGCGGGGCGCTGACCTGGAACCACTCCGCGTCCGAGCCGGTGCGGGCCTCGGGGGTGCCGTTGACCAGCCTGCTGACCGGCGCCCGCCCGGCCGGGTACGCCCCGGCCGCGCGGCGGGCCGTGGCGGTGGCCGAGGCCCGGACGACGGTGAACCCGGAGCCGGCCCGGCTGGTCGCCACCACCTCGGTCGCGGTCTCGGTGACCCGCAGCCGCCGGCCGGTGTCGGCGTGCCCGACCTGGTACCGGCGCGCGGCGAACGGCGTCGCGGTGGTCCCGGCGCCGGTGACGCAGCGGCGTCCGGCCCGGTCGCAGGCCCGCCAGGCGTAGCTGACCGCGAAGCTGAGCAGGTGGTCGCCGGGCGGCAGCCGTCCCGGCCGCCAGCCCAGCCCGGCCGCGGCCGCGGTGCCGCCGTCCCGGAGCCGCCCGGTGATCCGCAGCCGCCCGTGCCGCCGCGGCGCGCCGATGCCGGGAGCGGCCGGCCCGGCCTGGAGCGGCGGGGTGAACCCGCCCCGCACCGCCGCGGTCCCCGTCCCCCCGCGCGGAGTTCCGGTGCGCGCCGTCCCGGCCGCCGCCGGCCCGGCCGCGGCCACTCCGAGCCCCGTCGCCACCAGCCCGGCCAGCCCCAGGCCGACCGCACCGCGCCTGACCAGACCGCGCCTGACCAGACCGCGCCTGACCGCACCTCGCCCGACCGCACCTGTCCCGACCATGGCGTCGCCACCTCCCGTGTTTCGGGTCTATTGGCTCATGTACGTCAACCGGCCCGCGGGTAAACGCGTCTGATCATCGCCGGATTTTTCCGTGCATCTCAGGAGGGGAACCGATTCACGCTATGCACGCTCAGCTCAGATCAGGTACTCGCATGCTCGCCGCGGTCGCGGCCGCCGCCGTCGTGCTCGGCCTCGCTGCCCCGGCGGCCTGGGCCGCCCCGGCCGTCGCGGCCCGGCCCTCGGTGACGCTGAAGTTCGCCAGCGCGCACATCAGCCACACCTCGCCGCCCGTCGTCGACTACAGCTCGAAGAACGTCCCGTCGGGATCCCGGCTCGAACTGCAGCGCCAGTTCGGCTCCGCGCACGTGTGGAAGGGCGTCCAGGTGCTGCCCGGCCGGTCGGGGTCGGCCAGGTCGGCCAAGGTGCAGATGGGCCGCTACGCCTACCGGATCCAGGTCCACCACGGCGGCAAGGTCATCGCCACCGCCCGCACCGCGACCCTCTACTCTTACGGGCTGGTCCCGCTGACCAACCTGTGCAACGAGGACACCAGCAAGGTCTTCGTCGAGAACACCGATGGCTGCCAGACCAGCACCGTGCAGGTGGGCGGCACCGTGTTCACCTACCTCATCGACGCCGACCCCCCGGCGCCGCCGCAGTACGAGCAGGACGTGACCGTGGCCGCCCGGACCAGCTGCCGGTCCATCAGCCTGCAGTGGGCCCTGGACAACAACGCCCAGCCGTCCGACACCGCCCAGGTCGAGGTGGTCCAGGCCTCGGCCGACCCGCAGGCGGCCAAGGTGGCCCAGGGCCGGATCGGCAGCAAGACCATGAAGCTGGACGGCGGGCCCTGGGACCTCAACCTGTCCTCGACCAACTCCGACAACGAGTACGCCAACGCCTCGCTGTCGTGCTGGTCGGCCAGCGCCCTGACCTGACTGGGCCCGGGTCAGGACTCGTCGAGCGCGTATGAGCCGGTCCGCACCGGGCCGGCCGGCTCGTAGCTCGCGATGACGACGCCCGCGCCGGTCGTCGTGCTGCGGATCAGCCGCAGCCCGGCGGCCGGCGTGCCGTCGCGGAACAGCCTCTTGCCCGCGCCGACGTGCACGGGAAAGTAGAACAGCCGGTACTCATCGATCAGGTTGTGCTCCATCAGGGTCTGGCTCAGCGACCCGCTGCCGTGCACCTGAAGCTCGTCGCCCGGCTGCTCCTTGAGCCGGGCCACCTCGGCCGCGACATCCCGGCCCAGCACCTGGGTGCCGGCCCAGGCCGCCGAGCGCAGCGTCGTGGAAGCGACGTACTTGGGCAGCGCGTTGAGGCGGCTCGCGACCGGGTCGGCCGGGTCGGTGACCTTGGGCCAGTGGCTCGAGAACAGCTCGTAGGTCCGGCGGCCGAGCAGGAACGCGCTGGCGTTATCGAACCATCTGGTCACCGCCGTGCCGAAGTCCTCGTCGCCGTAGGGGAACGACCAGCCGCCGTAGGCGAACTGCCCGTCGCGGTCCTCGTCCGGCCCGCCGGGGCCCTGCATGACGCCGTCCAGGGTCAGGAAGGTCTGAATAGTCAGCCGCATGCTCGTCTCCTAATGAGTCGTAACGGGTCGGCCGTACGGCAGACTCGGTGCCTGGTGGCCGCTGGCAGGTGAGCACTGTGTTCTCCCGGGCTTCGAGCCCTGAAGACAGACCGTGCCCCTGCCGGTGACCGG
>JBOHCO010001767.1:0-6845 GCA_050698895.1 Streptosporangiaceae bacterium | reverse complement strand
GAACGCGAGCCCTCGGCCAGCCGGACCGGGCGGGCGGCCGCCGCGCTGGCCCCGGCCTACCAGTACTGGCGGCGGCGCCCGGCGCTGCGCTGGGCCAGCCTCACCGTCGCCGTGCTGCTGATCGCCGGAATCTGGGTCGGCTACTCCCTCAGCCACCGGGGCCAGCAGATCACCGCCTACTTCAGCCAGACCATCGGCGTCTACCGGGGGTCTGACGTGCGGATCCTCGGGGTCCAGGTCGGCACCGTGGACGCCGTCCAGCCGGTCGGGGGCCAGGTCAAGGTCACCATGACCGTCGACCACGGCGTGCCCGTGCCCGCCGGCGCCAAGGCCGTCGTCGTCTCGCCCAGCGTGGTCGCCGACCGGTACGTCCAGCTCACCCCGGCCTACACCGGCGGGCCGAAGATGGCCAGCGGCGCGGTCATCCCCGTCCGCCGCACCGCCACGCCGGTCGAGGTGGACGAGCTCTACGCCAGCCTGAACAAGCTGTCCATCGCGTTCGGCCCGCACGGCGCCAACGCCCACGACGCCCTGTCCGACCTGATCAAGACCGGGGCGGCCAACCTCAACGGCAACGGCAAGGCCCTGGCCGACATGATCACCCAGTTCGGCCAGGCCATGGGCACCCTGGGCGGATCGGCCAACAACCTGGCCGCCACCATCGACCACCTCCAGCTGTTCACCTCGATGCTCAAGGCCAACGACGGCCAGGTGCGCCTGGCCGAGCAGCAACTGGCCCAGGTGACCGGCTTCCTGGCCGCCGACCGCCAGAACCTGGGCGCGGCCCTGGACGACCTGGCCACCGCGCTGGGCCAGGTCCGCACGTTCATCGACGACAACCGCGCGCTGATAAAGACCAACGTGACCCGGCTAGCCGCGATCACCGGTGTGCTGGTCAAGGAGCGGGCCTCGCTGGCCGAGGCGCTTGACGACGCCCCGCTGGCCGCCGACAACCTGCTCGGCGCCTACGACCCGGTGCACCACACCCTGGACGGCCGCGGCGACCTGAACGAGCTCAGCATGGGCCCGGCCAGCCTGGTCACCGGCACCGGGACGACGGCCGAGATCCTGTTCCAGGTGCCGTCTTCGCAGCTCGGCTCGCTGCCGCCGCTGCCGTTCCCGGTCACCGGCCCGGTCTACGCCACCCCGCACGCCACGCACTCGGCCAGCCCGGGAGGCCACTGATGCGCCTCCCCCGCCCCCCGCGCCTCCCCCTAGCAGCATGGTTGGTCCTTTGGTGCTGCTCTAGCAGCACCAAAGGGCCAACCATGCTGCTGCGACATCCACGCCGCCGGCAGCCCGCCGCACCACCAGTCACAACAGCCCGCTCAGCCTCACGCACCGCGGCCGTCGTCGCCGGAGCCGCCGCACTGGCCGTGGCCGTGGCCGGCTGCAGCGGTGGCGGCGGCGGGTTCAGCGGCATCTACAGCCTGCCGCTGCCCGGCGGAGCCAAGCTCGGCCCGCACCCCTACCGGGTGACCGCCGAGTTCAGCAACGTCCTCGACCTCGTGCCCCAGTCCGCGGTGCACGTCAACGACACCGCGGTCGGCCGGGTGGTGCGGATCTACCTGCCCCCGCACAGCTGGACCGCCCGGGTCGTGATGCTGGTCAACGGCCGGGTGCACCTGCCCGCCAACGCCATCGCGCAGATCCAGCAGTCGGCCCTGCTCGGCGAGCAGTTCGTCGCGCTGTCCGCGGCGCCCGGAGTGCCCGGCACCGGCCAGCTCAGCAACAACGCGCTGATCCCCATCTACCGCACCACCAGCAACACCACCGTCGAGCAGGTCCTCGGCGCGCTGTCGCTGCTGCTCAACGGCGGCGGGATCAACCAGCTGCACACCATCGTGACCCAGCTCAACGACGCCTTCAGCGGCAACGAGCCGCAGATCCGCGCCTTGCTCCCGCAGCTCAGCCACCTGCTGGTCAACCTGTACAACCACCGCAAGGACATCACCGAGGCGCTTGACGGGCTGAACAAGCTGTCCCACACGCTGGCCACCAGGGACCGCCAGATTGGCTACGTGCTGACCAACCTCCACCCCGGCCTGCGCGTGCTCGCCCGCCAGCACACCGAGCTGGTCACCATGCTCAACGCGCTGCACCGGCTGACCGGCGTGGCCGTGAACACCATCCACGCCAGCCAGGCCAGCTTCGTCGCCGACCTGCGCGCGCTCGCGCCCACGCTCCAGCAACTGGCCAGCGCCGGGTCCTCGCTGCCCCTGTCCCTCCAGGTGCTGCTCACCTACCCGTTCACCGATCAGGTGCTGAACGACATCAAGGGCGACTACCTCAACACCTACCTGTCGGTGACCGCCCCTCACGGCACGACGATCATCCCGCCCGCCACCCCACCGGGTCGGCACCACCGGAAGGGCAGCCGCTGATGCTGACCAGGGCGACCCGGATCAAGATCGTGGTGTTCGCGGTGATCACCGTGCTGGTGGTCGGCTACACCGGGATCCACTACGCCAAGCTCGGCCGCTTCGTCGGACTGCGCGGGTATTACGTCGTCAAGCTGAACCTGGCCAACGCCGGCGGCCTGTTCCAGAACGCCGACGTCGACTACCGCGGCGTGTCCATCGGCCGGGTCGGCGCCCTCAGCCTTACCGCCACCGGCGTGCAGGCCTCGCTGGACATCAGCGATTCCGCCCCGCCCATCCCGGCCCAGCTCAAGGCGTCCGTGGCCGACCTGTCCGCCGTCGGCGAGCAGTACGTTGACCTGCGCCCGCAGACCGACCAGGGTCCCTACCTGACCAGCGGCTCGGTCATCCCGCAGCGCGAGACCCAGCTCCCGCTGCCCGTGACCACCGTCCTGGAGAACATCAACCAGCTCGCCACCTCGGTGCCGCTGCGCGCCCTGCGTCAGGTGACCAGCGATCTCGGCACCGCGTTCGGCGGCCAGGGCGGCAACCTCCAGCAGCTCGTCGACGGCAGCTACAGCCTGGTCAAGGCCTCTTCCCAGAGCCTGCCCAGGCAGATCGGGCTCATCAACGCCGCCCGCACCGTGCTGCGCACCCAGGTCAGCGAGACCCAGGCGCTCGACTCCTTCGGCGCCAGCGCCCGGCAGTTGGCCGCGACCCTGGCCGCGTCCAACTCCGACATCCGCAAGCTCATCGTCCAGGGCCCGCGGGCCGCGACCCAGGTCGCCGGCCTGCTGACCGACAACAACCCCGGCCTGGCCGTGATGATCGCCAACCTGCTGACCACCTCCGAGCTCACCGCCACCCGGGGCAGCGCCCTGGCCGAGCTGCTGTCCGCGCTGCCCGCCGACATCGCCGCGGGCTCCACCGTGATCACCTCGGGCGGCGCCAACTTCGGGATCGCGCTGACCTTCTTCGACCCGCTGCCCTGCACCGCCGGCTACGGCGGCACCGCCTACCGCAACGGCCTGGACACCTCGCCCGCCCCGCTCAACACCTCCGCCCAGTGCGACGAGTCCGCCAGCCAGGGCGACGCCCGCGGCTCCGCCCACGCACCCTCCGGCGGCGGAGTCCCGACCCCGGCCCAGCCCGGCCTGAGCCAGCTCCTGGGGCTGTCTCCATGATCACCACCCAGTCAGCGGGGAGGCCGTGATGGTGGATTTTCCTCAACAAAGTGGTCGTCGGCTACTCGCCGCATCCATCGCGGTGTTCGTGGTCGCCCTGGCTTGCGCCGCCTGGTTTGGCTGGTCGTGGCACACCGCCGACGGCGCTACCCCCAGCGGACCCGCCCAGCAGCGTGACACCGCCCTGGCCGAGGGCGAGCAGGCCGTGCAGAACTTCAACACCCTGGATTACCGCCATGTGGACCAGGGCATCCGGCTCTGGCTCCAGTCCTCCGCCGGTGCCCTGCACAGCCAGGTCCGCCGCAGCCGGACCGCGTTCGCCCAGCAGGTCCAGCAGGCCAAGACGGTTACCACCGCCCGCGTGCTGGACGGCGCGCTGACCGCGCTCAACACGCACACCGGCACGGCCAGCATCATCGTGGCGCTCCAGGTCACCGTGATGCCGTCCAGCGGCACCCCGGTGACCAAGCGCAGCCGCTTGCAGGGCCAGCTCACCCGCACCGCCGCCGGCTGGCGACTGACCGAGATCGGCCAGGTGCCGGTGAGCGGCACCGGCTCCAGCGGCTGACCGCCCCGCGAGCCGACGACCAGCCCCTGACCAGCCAGCCCGGACCAGCGCCGCCGAGAGGAGGGACCCCGATGGCCCGCCAGCCCACCCCCGCGAGCCCCGCAGCGGAGGCCCACGCCACCGAAGCAACCGAGCCCGAAGCCCTGGCCGCCGAAGCCGCCGAGCCCGACGCTCCGGCCACCGAAGCCGCTGCGCCCCCGACCTCGGCGGCCGCCGAGAGCCCCGACGCCGACGCGCCGGCTGAAAGCCCGGCCGCCGCGGTACCAGCAGGCGAGGAACTAGTCCCCGAGGAACCAGTTCACGAGGAACTAGTCCCCGAGGAACTAGCCCCCGAGGAACTAGTCCTCGACCCACCAGTTCACCAGCAACTAGTTCCCGAGCAACTAGTTGACGGGGAACTAGGGACTGGCGAAGTAGTCGCCAACGATGAGGCGGCCGAGAGCCAGGACACCGACAGCCCGGCAGCCGACAGCCCGGCAGCGGACAGCCCGACAGTGGCTGAGCACCCGGCGGGCGGCGGGCGACGGCGAGCACCGATGCTGCTGGGAGGCGCGGCCGTCGTGCTGGCTGCGTTCGCGGTCGTGGCCGGCGTCCAGGCGCACAACCTGCGCGGTCAGCAGGCCAGCCGTAACGCGGCGCTGACCGACGCCGCCGCCACCAGCCAGGTCCGGCGGCAGGTCACCAGCGCCATCAACACGATCTTCTCCTATAACTACGCCGACACCGCGACGACCAGGGCCGCCGCCCAGCGGCTGCTGACCGGGCCGGCCGTGAAGGAGTACGACAGCCTGTTCCGGCTCGTCCAGCAGGAGGCCCCGGCGCAGCACCTGGTGCTGACGACCAAGGTCACCTATGCCGGCGTCGAGCTGCTCGTCGGCGGGCGGGCCCGGGTGCTGATCTTCGCTGATCAGCGCGACACGCGGAAGACGACCAGCCAGACCTCGTACGCGGGCGCGATGTTCGCGGTGAACGCCGTCATGCGGGACGGACGGTGGAAGATCGAGAACATCGACACCTTCACCGGCGGCTCGTGATCAGGGCTGGAACTGCTGCCCGGGGCGACGCAGCCGGGGCCGCGGCCACCGAGAACGGCGCGGCCTGATCACCTTGACGCGGCCGCCGAGCGAGAAGGCCCGCACTTCTACGACGGGCTGTTCGGGGCGCGGCGAGGGGCCGCTGCGGGCAATGCCCGGCCCAAGGCCGGACCCGGGACCGGACCCGGGGCCGGCGCCGGTGGACCGGCCGAGCGGGCCGGTGCCGGTGATCTCGACGGCCACTTCCTCGGGCACGATCAGCCGCAGCGTGCCGAGGATGACGGTGGCCATGACCACGATCCGGCTGCTCTGCAGCAGGGCCTGGCGAAGGTCGAGCGTGACCTCGCCGCAGATGGCGCTGGCGGCCAGCCGGTCGGGCACGACCCAGTGGCCCTCGCGCGACTCCCGGCGGAACAGCCCGGTGACCGCCCGGTGGGCGTCCAGCTGGATGGGCTGGCCCGACGGGCCGGTCAGGTCGGTGGTCAGCCCGGCCAGCTCACCGAGGGTCCGGGCGGCGTAGGCGCGCTCCGCGCGTTCGGAATGCTCGTCCAGGGTCAGCCGGCCGTCGGCCGCCGCCTCGCCCAGCAGCGTCAGCACGCGCTCGCGGTCCGCGTCGGAGGCGCGCAGATCACGCGGCGAGGGGCGGGAAGCCATATCCCGAAGATACGCCAGCATGAAAGCCCGGGGCGGTTGATGCGGGGGCGAGGAAATCAGTTCCAGGTCTGGCCGGAGTCGCTGGTGTCGAGCTCGATCACCGCGCCCGCGCTGTCGGTGTAGTACAGGCGGCCCTGGTCGTCGCCGATGGTGATGAGCGACGGACCGCCCTTGGCCTTCTCGTTGCTGACGTTGACCCAGCCGCCCCACTTGCCGCCGACCCACCGGTTGGCCTGGATGAAGCCGTCGTGGCCCAGGCCGGCCACCACCGTCACCCCGCTCGGCCAGCGGGCCGAGGCGAGGGGGCCGACGATCGATCCGCCGAGGTTGTGCAAGTCGGGCTCCTTCTTGGCCTTGCCCAGGTCATCGAACATGGCCTCTTGGCTCTTGTAGTGCGCGACGTCCCGGTCGATGGGCCCGGTGATCACCCACTGGTGGATGGCCCAGTGCTTCCACGGCGCCGGGACCCGGGGGTGGCCGCGGCGGCTGGACGGGTCGGCGATCCACAGCGGAAAGTGGCCGAGCCGGGCGCAGTTGCCGCCCTCCGCGAAGCTCAGGAACGTGTACAGCAGCGGCTTGCGGCCGAGCTTGCGGGCCAGTTCCTCCAGGACCGCCAGCGCCCAGGCGTCGACCTCGGCCGGGGTCTTGCCGTCGGAGACCTCCAGGTCCAGCGCGACGCCGTCGGAGTCGTGGAGGCCGAGCTTGTGCAGCTCACCGAGGAACAAGCTGACCGACTCGGCCGCGCTGACCGACGGATGCCCGAACATGTAGGCGATGCGGCCCTTGCCGTTGCTGTGCAGCCAGTGCCAGTCGGCGGCCGCGTCCGGGTTCACGTACCTGATGCCGCCCGGCTCCAGCTCGGTGAGCTTGACCGCGGCCCAGCTGAACTTCCCGGCCGCCGAGCGCCAGTCCGCGGGCGGTCCCTGGAAGACCGCCACGTCGACCCCGACCTGAAGGCCGCCTCCCGATCGGGAGGCCAGGCTCTGCAGCCAGCTCAGCACGAAGTGACCCTACCGAACTTCACTGAACAAACAGGCGCGGTTCG
>JBOHCO010001766.1:0-4367 GCA_050698895.1 Streptosporangiaceae bacterium | reverse complement strand
GTGCAGGCCGAGGGTCTGGTAGCTGGCGCACAGGTTGGTCCGCCCGGCGGCGCACCACTCGCAGGTTCCGCAGGAGATCCCGGCCCCGCTGACCACCCTCGAGCCTACCGTGAACTCGGTGACACCCTCACCGGTCGCGACCACCTGGCCGGTGAACTCGTGCCCGAGGATCACCGGAGGGCTCGCCAGCAGCGGGCCGTGGTCCCACTCGGCCGAGTCGGTGCCGCACAGCGCGGCCCTGGACACCCGGATGAGCAGCTCGCCGGGGCCGGGCGGGCCCGGCTCGGGCACCGACTCGATCCGCACCTGGCCGGGCCCGCGGAAGACGGCCGCCCTCACGCCGGCGCCTCGATGTGCACCTTGATGTTGCCCGAGCCCAGCGCCGCGGCGGCCAGCGCGTCGGTGGCTCGGTCGAGCGGGAACCGGGCGGTGACGATCGGGGCCGGGTCGACCACGCCGCTGGCCAGGAACCTGATCGCCTGGGGCCAGATGCCCGCCGAGCCGACGATGCCCTGGATCCGCAGCGACCGGGCCTGGATCAGGCCCAGCTCGGCCGGGACGGTGCGGCCGACGTCGATGCCCACGTAGATGACCCGGCCGTGATTCCCGGCGATGCTCAGCGCCTGGGCCATGGCGGCCGGATGGCCGGCCGACTCGATGACCACGTCGAACAGCTCGCCGCCGGTGGCCGCCCTGGCCTGCTCGGCCACGTCCCCGGCGGCCGGGTCGATGGTGGCGGGCAGGCCCAGTGCGTCGGCCTTGGCCCGGCGGTCGGGCCGGGGCTCGATCAGCGTGACGGCCGCGTTGCGGCCGACCGCGGCCAGCGCGCTGAGCAGCCCGATCGGGCCGCCGCCCAGCACCGCCACCCGGTCGCTGGGGTCGATCAGGGCGGCTCGGACGGCGGCGTAGGCGACGCTGAACGGCTCGACCAGGGCCCCCTGGGTGAAGGTCAGCTGCGGCGGGAGCCGGTGCAGCCACTCGGCCCGGGCCACGAAGTGCTCGGCGGCCGCGCCGGAGATGGAGAACCCGAAGTGGTCCCGGCCGCCGGGCCCGACGACGCACTCGCCGACCACCGGGTCGCCCGGCTTGAGGTCGTCCACGCCGGGGCCGGTCTCGGCCACCTCGCCGGCCCACTCGTGGCCGGGCGTGATCGGGTAGCTGATCGGGATGATGTAGCGGCCGGCCAGCAGCTCCAGGTCGGAGTGGCAGATCCCGACCATCCGGGACCTGACCACCACCTCGCCGGGGCCGGGGGCCCGGCACTCGGCGTCGGTGACCTCCGCCTGGCCGGGCGCCGTGAAGACCAGTGCGCGCATGCTCCGCCTCTCTCGCTGTCGCTTCTTGCTGTTATCAGATCAGCCCGCGATGGCAGTCAGCCCGCCACGGCAGATCAGCCCGCGCCCAGGGCCAGGCCGCCGCCGGGCCGGGCCCTGGCCTGGGTGTAGATGCCGACCGCCACCATGACCAGCACGCCCTCGAACCAGTACTGCCAGGCCTGGGACAGCTGCAGGAAGGTGGTCACGTTCAGGAGCTGCTCGACCAGGATCGCCCCGAACAGCGCGCCGATGAAAGACCCCCGGCCGCCGAAGATGCTGGTCCCGCCCAGCACCACGGCCGTGACCGAGGCCAGCGTGTAGCTCACGCCCTGCGTCGGGTCGCCGACGCCGACCTGGGACATGAGCAGGATCCCGCCCACGCAGGCGAACAGCGATGAGGCGACGTAGGCGCCGATGACGGTGACCGCGGGCCGGACCCCGAGCCGGAACGCCGAGGCCCGGTCGGAGCCCACGGCCCGGATGCGCCGACCCCAGCCGGACCGGTGCAGCGCCCGCTCCATCACCACCGCCGCCGCCGCGGCGACCAGGAAGGCGATGGCCACCGGCCCGGCGCTGCGGGTGATCGCGTTGATGATGGAGAACGAGATGTACCCGGCCTGGAACGGGCGCAGCACCAGGGCCACGCCCTGGATGGCGATGTAGGTGACCAGCGTGGCCACGATGGGCGTGAACCGGGCGAACTGCACCAGGCTGCCGTTCAGCAGCCCGACCGCGGCGCTCACCGCCAGCATGATCACGAACCCGGCGACCAGGAACACCGGGCTCTTCCCGCCGTTCTCGAAGAACGACCCGATGACCACGACCAGCCCGGTCAGCGGGCCGACCGACAGGTCGATCCCGCCGGTCAGGATCACGCACTCCTGGCCGAACGAGATGAACGCCAAAGTGGCGATCAGCACGGTGAGCGAGGTCAGGTTGAACGTGGACAGGAACCGCACGTTGTGGACCTGGGTGTACAGGGCCAGGATGACCACGGCCGCGGCCAGCACGGCGGACGCCGCGTAGTCGCCCCGGCCTGCCCGCCGCAGCCAGTCACGGGCCCGGCCCGCGGCGCCGCCGCCCGCCTGGTCCCGCGCGGCGGCCTGCTGCCGGCGCCGCGTCGAGGTCAGCATGGCCCGGGCGATGGCGTCCTCGGCGACCTCGCCGCCGCGCAGCTCAGCGGCGACCTGGCCCGAGGAGAAGACCACCACCCGGTCGCAGAGCCCGGCCAGCTCCCGGATGTCGGAGGACACGATGACCACGGCCGCCCCGGCGTCGGCGACCTGGCGCAGGATGCGGTAGATCTCGGCCCGGGCGCCGACGTCCACGCCCGCGGTCGGCTCCTCGGCCAGCAGGACCGTGACCTGCTCGTTGAGCAGCGCCCGGGCCAGCAGGACCTTCTGCTGGTTGCCGCCGGACAGGCTGAGCACGCTGGCGTCGATGGAGGCGGCCTTGATCGACAGCTCGTCGCGCTGCCGCTGCACGGCCCGGGCCTCGGCCCGCGGGCTGACCACGCCCCAGCGGCTGACCTGGCCGAGCGCCGAGACCAGGGCGTTCTCCCGGACCGACAGGGTCGGGAACAGGCCCTCGCCGAGCCGGTCGGCGGACAGGTACATGACGCCGGCGTCGAGCGCCGCGGCCGAGCGGCCGGTCTTGAGCGGCGCGCCGCGCAGTTTGACGCGGCCGCTGGCGTGCCCGAGGCCGGCCAGCGAGCGCAGGAACTCGCTCTGCCCGTTGCCGACGATGCCCGCGAGGCCGACGATCTCCCCGGCGGCGGCCGTCAGCGAGACGTCGTGGAACGCCCTGGAGGACCGCCGGTCGACGACGAGCGCGGGCTCGCGTGCCGCCGGCTCGCCGGACAGTGGCGCGGCCTTCGCGGGGAACTCCGCCGTGACGGCCCGCCCGACGATGAGCTCAAGGAGCTGCGCGTCCGAGATGGCACCGACGCCGAACGTGCCGCGGACGCTGCCGTCCCGCAGCACAGTGACCTTGTGGCACAGCTCGCGCACCTCGGCGAGCCGGTGGGTGATGTAGATGACCGCCACGCCGTCCGCGGCGAGCCTGCGCAGCTCGGCGAACAGGACGGCGGAGTCGTCGGACCCGAGCGCCGCGGTGGGCTCGTCAAGTATCAGCACGGCCGGGTCGGAGGCCAGCGCCTTGGCGATCTCGAGCAGGTGCCGCTGCGCGACGTTCAGGCCACCCACCCGTTCGGCGAGGTCGGCCCGGCAGCCGACCCTGGCCAGCTGCGACCTCGCCCAGGTCGCCGCGTCGTGGCCGGCTTCCCGCACCTGGCCGGGCAGCCACATGGCGATGTTCTCGTAGACGGTGAGGTCGGGCACCAGCGCCGGGTGCTGATAGGCGATCGACAGCCCGCGCCGGCGGATCGCCACCGGCGTGGCGCCGTGCACCGGCTCGCCCTTCAGTTCCAGCTGACCCCGGTCTGGTGCCAGCGAGCCCGCGGCGATCGCCATCAGCGTGGACTTGCCCGCGCCGTTCTCGCCGAGCAGGGCGTGAATCTCCCCCGCCTGCGCCTCGAACGTCACTCCCTTGAGCGCCTGGACGCCGTCGAAGCTCTTCCATACGTCAGCGAGTCGCAGTACCTGGACACCCTGCGCTGTCACTGCCATTGCGCCTTCTCCTGGATAACGGTGAGCTGAGGTGAAGCCGGCGGCGGAGGGCTTGCGGCCCTCCGCCCCGACGGGAGCGCCGCTGGCTGGTCAGCGCAGCGACTGGAGGGTCGGAATGACGCCCTTGAGCGCCGCCGACTGCTGGGCGGCCGTCAGCCCGCTCGACATGATCGCGGTGGGCGGCAGCGAGTTGTCGCACTGCGGCTTGCTCGGGCTGCCCGTCACAGAGTTCTCGAAGTTCTGCTGCGGTACGTCGCTCGACGAGGGGACCTTCCCCTTGGTGGCGAGCGCGATGGCGTAACGCATCGCGTACTCAACCATCCAGGTCTGCGAGGAGACGGTGAACAGCTTGAAGCCGGGGTCGCTGGCCTGCATCGACATGTAGTCGCAGGCCAGTGAGTTACCGTCCTCGGTAGCGATGACG
>JBOHCO010001765.1:0-2614 GCA_050698895.1 Streptosporangiaceae bacterium | reverse complement strand
CGGTGCCGATCCGCTCGGCGGCGTCCGGCACCCGGTCCCACAGCTCCAGCACCCGCGACAGCATGGCCAGCTGCTCGGAGTGGGCCAGCGCCCGGCTGGCCACCGCCGCCGCCTCCCAGGCACTGACCAGGGCCCAGGTCATGTCGTGCGCGGAATACCAGTGCAGGGCCAGCTCGATCGCGGCCCGGCCGGGGGGGACCAGCGACGGGTCGTCGGAGATGGCCTGGGCGTAGCGCGCGTGCAGCCGGCTGTGCTCGCCCGGCAGCAGGTCATCGTGCATGGCCTCGCGGATCAGCGCATGCCGGAACAGGTAGCCGTCGGCATCGGCCAGCAGCACGTTGCCGGCCACCGCCGGGCGCAGGACCCGGGTGAGGTCATCGTCGGCGATGCCGCTGACCCGGGCCAGCAGCCCGTGGCCCAGCCGGACGCCGCCGGCGCTGGCCAGCCGGAGCAGCTCGCCGGTCTCCTCGGGCAGCCGCTGCACGTTGGCCAGCACCAGGTCGCGTAGTGACTCGGGCAGCTCGCCGTCGAAGCACAGCAGCTGCTCGACGAACATCGGGTTGCCCTCGCTGCGCCGGAACACGCTGTCGGCCTGGGCGGGCTCGGGGTCGCGGGTCAGGATGGCGGCGATCTGCGCGGTGGCCTCGGCCCTGGTCAGCCGGGGCAGCTCGAGGCGCCGGACCCAGGCGATCCGGCCCAGCTCGGCGAGCAGGGGGCGCAGCGGGTGGCCGCGGTGCAGCTCGTCGGACCGGAACGTGACCACGATGAGCACGCCGCGCATGACCTGCTGGTTGCCGATGAGGTAGGTGAGCAGGTCCCTGGTGGACCGGTCGGCCCAGTGCGCGTCCTCGATGATCAGGACGAGCGGCCCGCTGGCGGCCAGCCGCTCGAACAGGGTGAGCATCTGCTCGAACAGCCGGGCCCGGGCCTCGCCCTGGTAGGCCTCGTCGTCGTGGCTGGCGGGCTCGCCCAGCTCGGGCAGCAGCCGGGCCAGCTCCCGGCGGCCCTGGCCGCTGAGCAGCTCCGCGACGCCGTCCAGGCCGAGCTCCCTGACCAGCTGGCGGAGCAGCCCGGTGAACGGCGCGAACGGCAGCCCGGAGGCGCCAAGCTCCAGGCAGCCGCCGGTCAGCGCCCTGGCCTCGCCAGCGACGCGGGCCGCGAACTCGCTGACCAGGCGAGACTTGCCCACCCCGGCCTCGCCGCCGATGAGCACGGCAGTAGGCTCGCCGAGCCCGGCCGCCGCCAGGCCCTCGTCGAGCTGGGTGAGATGGTCGGCCCGGCCGACCAGGACCGGGCTGATCTGGCAGGTGCTCACCTCTTCAGCATGCCAGTCCGCACCGACAAGTCGCCCTCCAGTTATTCCGGGGCCAGGCTCCGGTAGCGCCCGGCGTGGTGGATCAGCGGTCCCCGGTCGACGCCGGTCACGCTGACCCCGACCACCTCACCGACCACGATGCTGTGATCGCCGCCGTCGTGCACGGCCGTCGTCCGGCACTCCAGCGCGGACAGCGCGTCGTCCAGCACGGGAGCGCCGGTGACCGGCCCGGCGTGGTGGCTGACCTGGTCCAGCTGGCCTTCCAGCGGCCGGCCGCGGGTGGCCAGCCAGCGCGCGGTCTTCTCCGCGTTATCGTCGAGCACGGAGACCGACCAGATCCCGGCCTCCAGGACGGTGTCGTGGAAGCGCGCGATCTTCTCGGCGCAGAACAGCACGAGCACGGGCTCCAGGGACACCGCGCTGAACGCGCTGACGGTCATGGCGTGGTCGACGCCGTCCAGGCGGGTGCCGACGACGAGGATGCCGGTGGGCAGGCGGCCGGCCGCCTGGCGGAACTCGGCTGGGTCGACGGCCATCAGGACCGGGGCTTCCGGGCCCATATGACGAAGGACAGCAGGCATCCCGCGGCGGCGCAGCCCGCACCGCCGAACAGGAGCCACTCGCCCGCGGTGGTATCGGTGATCAGGACGCTTCCTCCCTGGGTTCCCTTGGACAGCAGCAGGGCGGCCAGAAACCATCCCGCACCGGGCATAAGCCCGCCGCCTGCCGATCGCATTCCCCAGGCGCCCAGCAGGCAGGTGGCCAGGATGGCCAGGTCGAACCCGATCGAGGCCAGCGGCGCGGGCCCGCGGCTGTACTGGAATACGCCGATCAGCGCCTGCAGCACGCCAAACAGGAACAACGAGACGTAAGCGGCGATCCCGATCAGCCGCTCCTGGCTAGCCAAGGCCGGCGAACAGGTCGGATTCGCGCGCCAGCCCAGGGCCCGCCAGCCCGGGACCCGCCAGCCCGGGACCCGCCAGGCGGATGTAGTACTCGGTCCCGAACGCCCGCTGCCCGACGTTGTCGGATAGCGCGAAGAACGGGCTGTCGACGGCGATCTGGGTCGCGTGCGCCCGCATGGCGGCCACCTTGGCCTCCAGGTAGGCCCGCGCGTCGATCTCGGTGGTCACCTGCTCGTCCGGGACGCCGAACGGGAGGTCGTCCGCCGATTCCACCTGGCTGAACGCGGGGCCGCCGGCCTGGTCACCGGCATCGCGCCGGTCGCGGGTCGCCTCGATGCCCCGGGCCAGCACGGACTTGGGCACGGCGGTGGCGTAGAACTTGCTGACCAGCCCG